>JBBTGF010000191.1:0-2479 GCA_038041525.1 Elusimicrobiota bacterium
GTCTCGTGCTGACCGAACCATAGCAACGCCAGCGGCGCCCAGCAGACGCTAGGCAACGCTTGCAAACCAAGCGCCACAACGCCCAAAGTATCCTCAAGGATAAGAAAGCGAGCGATGAGGATGCCCAAAGGAAGACCAAGCAGAAGGCCCACGCCATACCCGACACACAATCTTTTCAATGTCACTAGACTTGACCAGAACAAAGTGCCATCCGCCAGAGCGCCAAAACAATACCCGGCGACCTGTGATGGCGCCGGCAATAACATATCGGACCAAAAGCCATAATGTACACACATCTCCCAGGCAGCAAGGATGACCATGAAAAAACTGACACAAACCAAGCGTCTCATCGTGCGCCCCCCTCAACGAGATAGCGTTTGAGCGCCGCATTGATCCGTACCGAATATTCGGCCGATTCGATACTGTTGATATCTCGCGGGCGCGGCAGATCGATCTGGAAATGTTCATGAATGCGGCCGGGATGCGGCGAAAACAAGACCACCCTGTCAGCCAGACAAATGGCCTCCCTGACGTTGTGGGTGACGAAGACGATGGTCTTCTTCTGCTTGGCCATGATCGTCTGTATGTCACGATACAACTGTTCACGCGTCAAGGCATCCAATGCGGCAAACGGCTCATCCATCAATAAAACGCGCGGGTCAGGAGCCAAGCATCTGGCCAGCGCCACCCGCTGCTTCATGCCGCCGGAGAGTCCGTGGATATCAGCCTCGATGAACTTCTCCAAACCCACCATAACCAGGTACGATTCGGCGACTTTACGGCGGTCTTTAGTAGTAATCCCGGTGACAAATCTTAGCCCGAACATGACGTTGCCGATGACATTGAGCCACGGGAACAGCGCATTCTCCTGAAACATCATCATCCGGTCACTCCCCGGACCTGTTACCCGATTGCCATCGGCGGTTATCGTCCCCTCCCCAGGCATATCAAGACCCGCAATCAAATTAAGCAAAGTACTCTTACCGCATCCCGAAGGTCCAATGAGGCAGACGAACTCACCCTCATACACGCTCAAAGAGACTTTGTCGAGCGCATGCACGATTCCAGTGGGAGTCTTGAAACGCTTAGTGACATCGGTGACGACAAGTTTTAACGGCGCTTGACCTACCATGACTCCAACCCCCATACGTTCATGTTAGCGGACCTCCCCACGGCCTTGACTCCTAAGCGCTGCGTTGAGCAAACCAAATTCATAGATGCGCGAAAGATCGGCCGCGCGCTTAAGAAAACCTATCTCATAAGCCGACTTCGCCGACCTTGCCAGCGACGCGCTGACCGGGTCATACGTCAATTCAATGCGCTCCCACGCTTTATCAAGTATGGCCACAGGCATCGCCCTGCCGGTCTCATATTCGATCTCCGCATTGAAATACTTTTTAGCCGACCGCGGATCACGCTTAGTCCAGTCGGTGAGTTCGATATGCGCCGCGACAAACTTACCGAGCAGATCGGCATCGGACTCAAGAAAACGCACACTGCTAACAAGCTGGGTTGTCACGTATCTGCCTCCGGTATCCTTCCAAAGCGCGCTTTCCTGAAGATAGATCTTAGCTCCTATCTTAGATTCCAATAGCGAGACCCATGGCTCGACCGTCCATGCGGCATCGATCTGCTTGCCTTGAAACAACGTCAACAGATCCGCATTGGATGTTGGCAACACGGTCACATCGCCACCGGCCACCGTCACGGCAAACCCCTTTGCGCGCAACCATGAACGCATCGCGACATCCTGCGTGTTACCCAATTGCGGCGTCGCCACCCGTTTGCCTTTGAAATCAAGATCCGTAACGATCCCCGCATCACGGCCAACAAGCAGCGCCGCGCCACCACTGCATGCGCCCGCGACGATCCTGACCTCTTTACCTCCAGAGCGCAGATGTGCGTTAATCGCAGGATTTGGCCCCACGAAAGCTAAGTCGATGACGCCAGTCAAGAGCGCCTCCATCGCGGAAGGCCCAGCCTTGTAGACATACCACTCGATATTGACATCCGGTCCCAGACGCCGCTCAAACCATCCATCGCCTTGACGGCTCATCCCGTGAGCGATGACCGCCTGCGCATGCGTGATGGTAGGAAAATGTCCGATACGTATGATGCGCTTCGGTATAGGCGCCGCTGACAAACCAGGCATAACGACGCACATAGATATGACCGACAGAAACCCCACAACCATCCTTAAGCGCCGATAGATGCGCATACGCCGATATTTGAGCATATCTAAAGAAAGTTACGATTTTTGCCATACTGCGGCATGCACGCACGCTCTAAGCGCACGCTCAAGGGTCTTAAAGTCAAGACTACCAAGAATAAGAAACGCGATTGGTCGGTCTACATCCTACGCTGCGCCAGCGACACACTCTACACAGGTATCGCCAAAGACGTCGCGGCCAGGTTTAAGGCCCACTCCTGACTTCCGCACCACCCCCTAAAATAGTCCATCTCTATAGGGGGAGACATT
>JBBTGF010000192.1:0-2278 GCA_038041525.1 Elusimicrobiota bacterium
ACTGGCCGACTTTGAACGTACCCGCGTCCGGCTTCTCTTTGCCCATATTGAGTTTAAATAGCGTGGTCTTGCCGGCGCCATTGGGGCCGATGACGCCGACGATGCCGTTAGGCGGAAGTTTGAAGGACAGACCGTCAAAAAGTAATTTATCGCCATAGGCTTTTGACAAGCCATCAGTTTCGATGACCACGTCGCCTAGACGCGGACCCGGCGGGATGTAGATATCCAGGTCGTCGAAAGCGGTCTCCTTCTGTGAGGCCGCCAACATGGTCTCATAAGCGGACAAGCGCGCTTTGGATTTCGCCTGCCGGCCTTTCACTCCCGAACGCACCCATTCGAGTTCCAAAGCCAACGACTTTTGCAATTTACTCTCGCTTCTGGCTTCCTGGGCCAAACGCGCCTGCTTTTGCTCAAGCCACGACGCATAATTACCTTTCCACGGGATGCCTTCACCGCGATACAGCTCGAGGATCCAGCCGGCTACGTTGTCTAAAAAATATCGGTCATGGGTCACCGCGATGACCGTGCCCTCATAACGGCGCAGATGTTGTTCGAGCCAGTCGACTGATTCGGCGTCCAAATGATTGGTAGGCTCATCCAACAACAAGATGTCAGGTTTAGAGAGCAACAACCGGCACAACGCCACCCGGCGCTTCTCGCCGCCGGAAAGCGTGGCGCATGACTGATCCGGGTCGGGGCAGCGCAGAGCGTCCATCGCCACTTCCAGCGTATTGTCCAATTCCCAGGCATTGCAGGCATCGATCTTCTCCTGCAGTTTTCCTTGCTTTTCCAGGAGCTTCTCCATGCTGTCGGCAGAGATATCCGGATTCCCCAGTTGGTCACTGACCGTATTGAATTCATTCAAGAGCGCGATCGATTCACCCAAACCCTCGGAAACTACTTCTTTAACGGTCTTATTCGCGTCAAGATGCGGTTCTTGTTCGAGTAAGCCGATGGTATAACCATCAGACTTGGCGATCTGGCCGGTGAACGCCGTATCCTGACCCGCCATGATACGCAGTAAAGTGGATTTGCCGGAACCATTATCCCCGAGCACGCCGATCTTGGCGCCATAGTAAAAAGATAGATGGATACCCTTCAAGACTTGTTTTTTCGGCGGATGCACCCGCCCGACGTCGACTAAAGAATAGATGATCTGTTTGCTGTCTACAGTGGTTGCCATGATGCTCCTCGTAAAATAGAGACTAGATTTTAACTTTAATCCGTATGACGCTACGGGCCGGATATCCGACGCTTGGGTCAGCGTAGCGAGCTTAAGATCGCGCGATAACTGCCGTAGCGGGGCAAAGCACGCAAGGCGCAATCCGGCTCTGCGTCATGAAGACAATCCGCCGCGCATCCGGCTGCGGCCTTGTGCAACTCCGGGAAATGAACCAACAATCCATCGGCTGCGATGTCGATCAAGCCGAAGTTCATCACTCCGGGCGTATCGATCAGGCTCGAAGCGCCGGGACCCGCCAGCAGCACCGCCCCCGACGTGGTATGCCGGCCCTTGCCGCTCATGGCGCTGATGGCGGCAACCCGGCCATAATCATTGTCCGCCAGCAACTGGCGTAAGAGCGAGGTCTTGCCGACCCCTGAATGCCCACAGAACGCGGCGGTCTTGCCGGAAAGCAACGTCAACAACCGGTCCACGCCGCTCCCGTCATGGGCGCTGGTCTCGATAACAGTGACTCCGGCATCCGGATAATGCGACCACGGGCGTGACTCATCAGGCTGCCTTAAGTCGGTCTTATTGATGACCAAGACTTGTTCGATGCGTTGCGCCGATGCCGCGACCAAGAAACGGTCGATGATGCCGCAGGAAAACTCCGGCTCGCGCGCCGCCGCCACGATCACTAAAAAATCAAGATTGGCCGCCAACACATGCAGCAACGGATCGCGGGGATTGGGCGTGGAACGGACCAAGCGGTTACGGCGCGCACAACGGCCCACGATGACGCCTGCCTCGACGCGCACCCGGTCACCGACGCAGACCGGCGACCTCTCGCGCTTAAGCGTATCGACGACGAGCGTCGACATACGATAATTGCATAACACGATGCGGGCGTCCGCATCCAGGCGCGCCGAAGCCTGGTTCGGGAATATCGCGGTGACTGTAGCGTTACCCTCTTGCGATCCTAGTTCCCGGGCGATTTTTGCCGCCGGTTTTTTAACCACCTTAAGATGCGAGCGGACCTGACCACCATCCGTCTCGTCATCGTCGGTGAATCTGCGTGTCATGCCAAGAGACCGGCGACGCGCGCGCGCAATCCCG
>JBBTGF010000193.1:0-2259 GCA_038041525.1 Elusimicrobiota bacterium
CTCGCCAACCTCACTGTCGACCTTAAACGCGTACGCGCCGAGATCGAAAAGATCGTCGGCACCGGCGACAATATGATGCAACTTGGCGAGATCCCTTTCACGCCCAGGGCGAAAAAAGTCTTGGAACTTGCCGTCGAAGAAGCGCAGAAGATGGGCCACACATACGTCGGAACCGAACATATCCTCCTAGGCCTGATCCGCGAAGAAGAAGGCGTCGCGGCCCGCGTCTTGGAAAACCTCGGAGTGCGCATGGAAGTCGTGCGCGAAGAAGTCTTGAACCTACTCGGTGAGGCGGAAGGCAAAGAGCAGCAACAACAGCAACAGCAGCAGCATACGGGGCACGCGCCGTCAGGCTCACGCTCCCGCTCCAAGACGCCGACGCTCGATGAGTTCGGCAGGGACCTCACCGGGCTCGCTAAAGAACAGAAACTCGACCCGGTCATCGGCAGGGAAAACGAGATCGAACGCGTCACCCAGATCCTCTCACGACGCACCAAGAACAATCCCGTACTCATCGGAGAACCCGGCGTGGGCAAGACCGCCATCGTCGAAGGCTTGGCGCAACGCATATCCTCAGGCGAAGCGCCCGAGATCCTTTTGAACCGCAGAGTCGTGACTTTAGACCTCGCCGGCGTCGTCGCGGGCACCAAATACCGCGGCGAGTTCGAACAACGCTTAAAGAACATCATCGAGGAGATCCGCCGCGCTAAGAACTCCATCATCCTTTTCATCGACGAATTGCATACCGTCATCGGCGCGGGCGCGGCCGAAGGCGCCATCGACGCGGCCAACATCCTCAAACCGGCGCTGGCGCGCGGCGAACTCCAATGCATAGGCGCCACCACGCTTGACGAATATCGCAGGCACATCGAACACGATGCGGCGCTGGAACGCAGGTTCCAGTCCGTCATGGTCGATCCGCCCAGCGTCGAAGACACCATCTCGATCTTAAATGGCCTGAAAGAACGCTATGAACAGCACCATAAAGTCAAGTTTAGCGACGAAGCCATCAGAAACGCCGCGCAATTAGCGGACCGCTATATCACCGACAGACACCTTCCCGACAAAGCCATAGATTTGATCGACGAAGCCGGCTCGCGCGCGCGCCTCTCCACGAGCCAATTGCCGCTTCCGATCAAGGAAAAAGAAGGGGAATTGACCACCTTGGTCGACGCCAAGAACCAAGCTATCGCCCAGCAAGATTACGAGAAAGCCGCCAAGCAGCGCGACAAAGAACGCGAGATGCGTAAGAACATCGAAGAGATGAAGAAGAAATGGAAGCAGACGCGCGACCAAGAGACGCCGACGATCAGCGGCGAGGAGATCGCCATCGTGGTCTCCAAATGGACAGGCATCCCGGTGACGCGGCTGACGGAAAGTGAGCAAGACAAACTCGTGCATATGGAAGATGAACTGCACAAACGCATCATCGGCCAAGAAGAAGCCTTGCGCGTCATCGCGCAAGCCATCCGGCGCAGCCGCACGGGTTTAAGCGACCCCAAGAAGCCCATCGGCACGTTCATGTTCCTGGGTCCGACCGGCGTCGGCAAGACCGAACTAGCGCGGGCCTTAGCCGAGTTCCTTTTCGGCGATCAGGAACATATGATCCGCATTGACATGTCCGAATACATGGAGAAATTCAACGTCTCGCGCTTGATCGGCGCGCCGCCGGGCTATGTCGGTTACGAAGAGGGCGGACAATTAAGCGAAGCGGTGCGGCGCAAACCCTACTCGGTCGTACTTTTAGACGAGATCGAAAAAGCGCATCCCGACGTCTTCAATATCCTTTTACAGATACTCGATGAGGGCTCGCTGACCGACAGTCTCGGTCACAAGGTCAGCTTCAAGAATACCATCATCATCATGACCTCCAACGTCGGCGCGCGGCTGATCTCCAAGGGTAAAGCCCTGGGATTCATCTCCAACGCGGACATGGAGAACGCGAAAGACTACCAGAAGATGAAAGACACGGTCAGCGAAGAGCTGCGCCGGGTATTCAACCCCGAATTCTTGAACCGTCTCAATGAGACCCTGGTCTTCCACCCATTGACCGCCGAGCACATGAAAGAGATCCTCGAGCTGATGCTGGCGAAAGTATCCAAGAAACTCAAGGACCAAGGCTTTGAGATCCAGGTGACGCCGCGCGTCAAGACCTATCTCGTCGAAACCGGTTTTGACCCGAACTATGGCGCGCGTCCGTTGCAAAGGACGATCCAGAAAGCGCTCGAAGACCCGATGGCGGAGTTCATCTTGAATAAA
>JBBTGF010000194.1:0-1923 GCA_038041525.1 Elusimicrobiota bacterium
CCCCGTGCTTTACAGCGTCAGGCCCGGCGGTGGGCCGCCGGTGGAGCCCGGTACCAACCCGGAGATCCGGCTTCCGGCCACCGGCGACAAAGTCAAAGTCTACGGCCAGGACAACCGAGTCGAATGTACTTCTTGCCACGACCCGCATGACAACAGCTTCGGCAGCTTTTTAGTCAAACCCAATGCCGATGCCGCTTTATGCGTCACCTGCCACCAAAAGAGCGGCTACACGGCCAGCATACACGCGACCTCCAACATCTCATATACCCCTGCAAGCAAACCACAGACGACCATCGGGGAATATTCCTGCCGCAACTGTCACAAAGCGCATGGCGCATCGACGGCACAGGCATATCTGCTTGACGCCGCCGAAGAGAACACCTGTTTTAAATGCCACGGCGCGCCCCCCTTGACCGGCGCTAAAGACATCCGATCGCAACTGGCAAAAAGCTACCGTCACCCGACACAGACGACACAGGGCGTGCACATCAACCCGGAGACCGACGCCGGCAACCTAGGCAACGGCAAAAGACATGCGGAATGCTGGGACTGCCACAACCCGCACCAAGCCAGGTCCGGTACGCATGCCACCCCCGGCAACGCCATCGGCAACGTCTTGTTGGGACAATGGGGCGTGGAACCTTCATATGGGTCAGGCGCCTGGACAGCGGCTGTCAGCTATGTCAAAAGGACGTTCTTGAGCGCCGCCAGCGACAAGGAATACCAACTCTGCCTCAAATGCCATTCCTACTATGCGTTCGGCGCGCTGCCTCCGGGCGGCTCCACTGACCTTTCCATCGCGATGAATCCCAACAACCGCGCCGTCCATCCCGTGCGCGACAGCGCCAACAATCAGACAGGTTCGGCGGCGCCTAAGCCCTTGAACGCGGCGCAATTGTCGGCGCCCTGGACCACGACAGGCAGCCAGACCATGTCCTGCAGCGATTGCCACGGCTCCGATGTCGCCAGCGACCCCAAAGGACCGCATGGCTCCGCCGCCGAGCGCGTGCTTAAAGGCCCGAGAAAATTCTGGCCCAAGAATGCCGCCGGCAGTCTGTGGACCTTGAATGACATCAGGAATAACGCCAACAATTGGTCGACCAACCTCTTCTGCGTCAACTGCCACCCGCTCTACAGCAACGGCGCCTGGGCCAATAGCGCTCACGACGCGCACGAGAACCGCAACCCCGGCGGCGGGGGCATGAAATGCATCCTTTGCCACAACGTCGTGACCCATGGCAGTCAACGCAGCCGCTTGATCGGCTATGCCACGGAGCCCGCTCCTTACAATTACAACGGCGCAGGGACGTATGACAAGCTGCTCATCCGCGGTTTTAAAAAGGCGTCCGGCCGCAATAACTACCAAAAAAGCAACTGCTACACCTCAGCGACCGGATGCCACGCCCACAATAACAACGAAGGCGGCTATGACCCCTAAGATACCGGCTCCGCCACATCGACGACGGCTGAAGCAACCGTGACAGCCCTATGTTTGACGTTGATGCAGACGGCCTTTTGGCTGCGACAAAACACCGTGGCTGCTGATCCCACGATAGGGACGACGTTGCATGCGGAATATTTCAGGTAGTACCATACTGGCGCTCGCTACGCTGTTGCCACTGACTGTCATGTCGTCGCATGCCGATGATTTCGGTTTCCGGCGTGCCGGTTCGCTTGAATGGCGCTACGATGACATCACCTCCCGCGGCGCCACCGACGAGCGCCGCACGCAATGGTATCAAGGTTACAGCTATTCCGCGGTCGGTCCGCTGTTGCATCATGCCGCGGGTACGCTCGCCACCAGCGCGCGCTTTTCCGAAGGCGCCGATATCAACCAGAGCGTCAACCTAGGCACGCCCAAGCAACGGCTCGTCGGCTACACATTATCGGCTGACCTGTTACGCCCGGCGCTGCGCCACCATA
>JBBTGF010000194.1:1933-2900 GCA_038041525.1 Elusimicrobiota bacterium
GAGCCCCGACATGTCATGGCAGAGTTTGCGGCAAGGCCGTTCGTATGAGCGTTCCTTAAAGACCTCCGGCTGGGGATTCTCCAGCGGTCTTTCGCTCCCGCGACTGCCGAGCGTCAACATCGCCAGACGCTACGGGGAGATCACCGACTCGTCCCTTGCCAACTCGCTCGACAACAAAACGACGGTCAAGAGCGAATCTCTTTACTATTCCCTGGGCGCCGCGCAAGCGCGTTATGAACGCGACACTCACATCGTGGAAAACCGCATGAGCGCCGATCCCCGTAGACTCGACCAAACCCGGCGTGCAACGTTGGAAGCGAACTATTTCGATCTAAAAAGACTCAAACTACAGACCCTGATGGTCCGTCTAGACTTTCTGGAGGCGTCAGCGGACACGGTCGTCTCCCAGCGGCAGATAGGTTCCACCGCTAACTTCTGGTCGATGCCCTTCGAAGTCCGCTCATGGACGAACAATCTTGGCTACAACAACAACACGGACCGCAACCGCCTGACGCAGACCGGCTCGATGGCGCAAAGCGCCACGCTGCAATCCAGAAAACCCATCCGGCTGGGTAGTTTGAACAACGTGCTACTGCTTAACCGCAGCGACAGCGAACTGACCAGCAACGGTTTCAACGAAGGGCTCTCGGCCGCTTTGACGTTGGCATCGGGGACTGTGGCCATGAATTTCGGCGGCAATACGGGTTTGACCGCCACCGATGGCGGCGCCCGCTATCTATCCAACACCGGACAGGCACGGCTTGCTCTGCACCCCTGGCCGATGTTGCAAGCCTTCACGGAAGCGCAATTAAACAACACAGCCGCCAAGGGTACCGCCCATGGCGGTTCGCGCACGCGCAGATTGAGCCTCGGCGCCACCAGGATGCTGCCCCGGCGCATCGAAACCACGGCAAGATTCGACCTCATCTCCTTCCTTGATAAAACCTCGCAAGGCCGCTCCGACAGC
>JBBTGF010000195.1:0-3917 GCA_038041525.1 Elusimicrobiota bacterium
AGTTCGTCCCGGCGGACGGGTCGGTCGTGGGGCTCTGGTCCCAGACGTATTTGAACAAGGTCACACCCTGCGTCCAGGTACCGCGAAACACGAACCAAGGCGTGGCATAATACTGGTCGTTCAAAGGCAAAGTGCGCGGACCCGGATCCTCTAACCACGCGCCGGCCAAAGTCACGGTGCCCGGGCTCAAAGTGAAGCCACTCGGATTCAGCGGCGTCGCGTCATCCGCCGCAATGGCCGTGAAATAATAGGTCACGTTAGGCAGCAGTCCTACGGCCGCAGTCGAGATGTCGTTAGCCGCGCCATCACCCCACTGATCGTAGACTGCGGTCGCACCTAAGGTCCCATCAAGCTGCAGCCAATAGGTGACCGCCATCTGTAGATTTGTATGCGTATAGGTCGCGCGGAAGGCATAGTAGTTACCAGTAGGGTTGGCGCTACGGTTGACCGAGATGACCACCGCGGAGCTCAGGGTCAACCCAAAAGTCGGATCGCTCGGCAAGGTCGCCGCCATGAGGGGGAAGGCGGATAAAGCGGATAAGGCGAGCAAGGCGTATAATGTAAAAACTAACTTATGGTTAAATCGTTCAGAGAATTGATTGTTTGGAAAGAAGCTATGAAATTGGCAGAAAATGTTTACAAAATGACCAAAGATTTTCCTAAGAATGAGATCTACGGTTTGACTGCACAGCTGCAACGATCTGCGGTTTCCGTTAGCGCCAATATCGCTGAAGGATGGGCAAGGAATAGCCAACCCCAATTTCTTGCATTCTTGTCCCACTCCACAGGGTCTCTTGCCGAAACAGAAAGCCATATCGAATTGGCTAAACGTTTGGGATATACAACTGAAGAAAATGCCAATGAACTTTTTAATAACTGCAGAAAAACTGGATTTCTCCTGCACAGACTCATCGATTCGATAAAGTAAATCTTTTTTTTCGTTATCCACTTTATACGCTTTATACGCCTTATCCGCTTTATTCTCTTTTCTTATCAGGTGGGCCAAACAGGCAGGGGTCCTCATGCGAAGACCTCCACCGGGGGCGGAGCTAGATTGCCCCACAAGCGCGCCGCATCCGCCGTGGTGAATGCGCTCTCCGGGATGGGCGGCCAATATGTCCACAGTGGCAAGTGGACGTTCTTGTTCTGCGTGACAAAACCAAACGATTTCGCCAAAGTCATCTTGCTTGACGCCTGCCGCGAAGCGGTCCGTAGCGCATGGCGCGCGTAAAAATCAGTGATGCGGCCGTTGCGGCCGCCTTGCAGGTCTTGCAGGCTCAAATGCAGCGTCGCCGTCTCTTGGGTCCAAGTTTTTGCCTGCTGGCGCGCGCTATTGTTGACTTTTCCCTCAACGGACGCCGACCCGATGAGCAAGAAAAACATGGCGAAGGGGGCGAGATAGAACAGCACGGGCAAAAATACGAACGACCCCGTAAACAGGCCTAACACAGGAAATAGGACGCTTAACTCAAGCCCCAATTATCCCCCTCATGGCTACAGTACTACAGTTATTCCTACCCCCGGATCCCCTCCCTGTCAAGGGGGGTCCAGCATTTTCAAAGGTCGCTTAAAATCGCCATTTTTACACACTTTACGGACTTCCAGACCTTGTCAAGAGCCAGTTCTTCTAGCGCCAAACCCTCTCTGTCATTCTTAACGTTAGCGAAGGGTTCCCTCTGTCATTCTGAGCGTTAGCGAAGAATCTCTTGGATATCCCGACAGATCCTTCGCTTCGCTCAGGATGACAGGAGGCTACTCAGGATGACAGGAGGCTGCGCGGCAAAACCCCTGTGTTACATTCCCCGGTTTCTTCCGTATCACTGTATGGGAGGAGAAAAGTGACTAAGGAGGAATAGGATGCCGAACCCAACCATAGAAGAACGCTTGAAGGCCGAGCCCATGCCCCGGGTAGAAGTCTGGGGTTTGAACGCGGTCGAGTTCGAGAATGCGCCTTACTTGAAAGCCCTCTGCGACGTACGCATCGGGCACTTCATCATCAACGGCGTGCGCCTGATCGAATCCAAACAGAACGGGCTCTTCGTGAGCTTCCCGGAGCGCGTCAAGGAAAAGAACGGAGCCAAGGAATATCACCCCGTCGCCCACCCCTTGAGCAAGGAAGCCCGCGCCGCAGTGCAAGACGCCGTCATCGCCGAGTTCAATAAGAAAAAGGAGGCGCCGGAAGCCCTCGCGGCATAGGCCATTCTGTCATTCTGAGCGTTAGCGAAGAATCTCAAGGGATACCGATAGATCCTTCGCTTCGCTCAGGATGACAAGGAGGCTGCGTAGCGGGTATCCGGAATCCAGACCCATCACAGCGTACTGGACTGGCTGGCAATAATATCGCATTTATGCTATGTATAATATGAGCGCAATACCTGTACTTTTCTACAAAGATAAAGATGGTTGCCCAGTTATGGAATGGCTTGACACATTACCGCCAAGGGCCTTTGTCAAAGGAGCTATGCTGATCGATCGTCTCAAGGAATCAGGTCACGCGCTAAGGCGCCCCGAAGTAGACTACCTTAGGGAGCATATCTATGAATTACGCTGGAAACTTGGACACACTAACTATAGGATCTTGTATTTC
This sequence comes from Elusimicrobiota bacterium, assembly GCA_038041525.1. Taxonomy (GTDB): domain Bacteria; phylum Elusimicrobiota; class Elusimicrobia; order JACQPE01; family JACQPE01; genus JBBTGF01. Next base: position 2,588 of record JBBTGF010000195.1, read on the forward strand.
TTCCATGGACAACAAGCTGTCATCCTGGCCCATGGACTGATCAAAAAGGAGCACATACCTGACAGAGATATCGATCTTGCGGTCCAACGCAGCGTGCGATTTTTAAGCGCACCTGAAATACATTCGCATATGGAGGAATTGCCATGAAAAAGACTTCAGATGCCGTTGAGATATTGATGCATCGCATCAAGAAGGACCCTCAACTTAAAAGAATATATGAAGAAGAGCGGGTCAATCTGCAAGCGGCGATCGCCATCCGCGAAGCGCGAGAAAAAGCCAAACTGTCACAAGCTAGCCTTGCTAAACTCATTAAAACGACCCAATCCGTCATCGCGCGCCTGGAAGACGCCGATTATAGAGGGCACACGCTCAAAATGTTAGAACGCATCGCCCTAGCGCTCGACAGGCGCGTCGAGATCCGTTTCGCACGCAACAATAGTAAACGTGGATATTCTTACGCGCATCTCTGAAGTATGGTCAGTCGCGCATCAACTCTAGCAGATGGGTTTTGGCGCGTGAGTGCAACATGCGCGTGGCGTTATAGGAACGGCCCAGGCGCCGGGCGATCTCGGGGAATTCGAGTCCTTTGCTCTCGCGCAGGACAAGGACGTCCTTGTACGGCTTGCTCAATCTCTTTAAAGCGGCGGTCAGACGCTTGGCTTCTTCGATCGAAAGCATGCGCGCGCTCGGCGTCGGATCCTTGCCGGGCAATGAGGCGCCCTCGAAAGAACCTTCATCCTCACCCAGGATACGCGAGCGTTTACGCTCTCGCGTCGGCCAGCGGCGTTTGAGCGCGCCATGATAATCGCCCCTATCATGTATCACGTTAAGCAGCACTTGCGCGAACCAAGTGAAGAACTTACCCCTGTGGCGAGTGACGTCGAATCGCCCGATGTTCTTGAAAGCCTTCAAGAACCCCTCCTGCAAGATATCCTGCGACTCGGCGAATCCTTTTAGCTTATGCGGCAAACGGCTGCGCACAAAACCCAAGGCTCTGTGTTGATAATGACGGAAGACAGCGTTCAAGGCGGCAGGATCACCCTGACGGGCGATACCGATAAGACGGACACTCTCGTTTTGCATACTCATGGCGCTAATGGTCTCTTTGAAACTAAGGATGCGGCCCCTTCGGCAGATGGCGCACCCTGTCGGCGACCTGCAGGCGTACCAAAGCCTTGCGTAACTTGGCTTCGGCTACAAGGATATCCATCTCGGCATGATCCGCGCCTTTGCCACGGGCATGGGCAAGCTCGGCTTTGGCGCGCTCCGCGTCCAAACGGGCGCGCTCCTTACTGATATCTTCGGCTTGTTCAGCCGTCTCGGCGAACAA
>JBBTGF010000196.1:0-13368 GCA_038041525.1 Elusimicrobiota bacterium
CTCCCCTGTCATTCTGAGGAGCGTAGCGACGAAGAATCAATAAAGAATACCGATAGATTCTTCGCTGACGCTCAGAATGACAATTGAAATAAAAAAGCCAGCGCACTAGCCGGCTTTTTCAATAAATACAGACCGCTTACTTTACGAGCTTGTTGTCGGGCCTGCGCGGGGCCTCGTTCGGCGGCCTCGGCGTCACTTTGCCTTTCTGTTTCTCATACTCGATAGCGGCAGGCGTGAGTTGTTTGTTCAATTCGGCGTCAGCCGGGGCTTCGGCCGCGGAAGCCACAATGGCTCCGATCGGACACTCCGGCAAGCAGACGCCGCAATCGATACAGACGTCGGGATCGATGATCATGAAAGGTTTATTGTTGTGATCGACAGGATGGATACATTCGACAGGACAGACCGCGACGCAAGCAGCATACTGCTCGCCTAGACATTTCTCATTGATGACATAAGCCATATGGTTTCCTCTCTTCTGTTGGATTAAAACTGACTTTACTATTCTATTTTTCCGAGGCTAGGGCTGTCAAGGCGCACAATTGTGCGTGAAAAGCGGGCCTGAGGACCCGTGCGTCATGGTTCTTGACCCCGGTCGCAAACGCCCGTTCGCCAAGACGCCTGCGCAAACCCTCATCTCTGATCAATAGACCGATAGCCTCGACAAGCGCGTGGATATCCCGGTTGCTCTGCACATACGCCCACCCGCCCTCTCGGGCATAGCGGATAGACGCCACGTCTCCGGGCCCATAAGCGAGTACCGGCGCCGCCGAAAACAGGTATGCCGGTATCTTAGCCGGCATCGAATAGCGCACGTAGCGGCGCGTGGCGTCATCAAAGTTTACCGGCAACAACAAAGCATCGGCGGCAGCGAGACTGCTGGCTATGCCCTCATTGCCGAGCGGCTCGCCCATGCTGACATGAGGCAGGATCTCGAGTCGACTGCGATAACGCGCCGCGTGTGCGCGTGGAGCATGGATAGCAAGACGCACCCGCACCCCCCGCTTGTTAAGCATGACTACGGCCTGCACCGCGTCTTTCAAACTTTCGAATTGGGAATCGACAAGGATCGAACCTGCGTACAGTAGATGGAACTCTTCTCCCACACGGTAATCCGTCTTGCGTTGCGACTGCCACGCTTCGGCCTCGAGCATGTTCTGATAGGCCGTGAACGCGTGGCCGTAACGCCGGGTGAACGCCTCGCGCATAGCGTCACAGATGACCAAGCGTGTCTTCGCGCGCGCCAATGCCCTGTCAAGACGATGCAGCGCCTCATGGCGCATGAACGGCCCCAAGACCCCTTTACGGTAACAGACGCTCGGCCAATCGTCCATGATGTGGACCGCGTACGGCAATTCAAAACGCTGCATGATAGCGTCAAACAAACGCATGTAAGGCAATGTCCCCAACAACGTATAGACGGCTTGCGGTTTGAAATCCTCTATCCAGCGCATGAGCTGCGGGGTCAATATCGCGCGATGTGGCGCTTCTTCGCCCAATAACGACTTGATCCAGCCATATCTTGACGCGGCCACCGCGCCGTCGGCTTTCGCACCCTCGCCGACGGCGAGCGTCGGCGCTAAAAACCAGCTCCAGGGCGCTTGCTTGTCTATCTCCGCTGGCCCTAGGCGATACGCGCGCTCACAGACATCCGTGTCCGGCTGCGTTGGGTCCCAATGGATGATAGCGAGCCTGTCTTTCGGCCACCCTTTGAAAAGATTGGCAAGGAACACGCCCGTCCCTGTCTGGGAATTGAACACACCTGGACTATAAATGAGAAGCCGAGGATGTTCCTGACCGCTGTCTTGCGGTCTATTGGAGGTAGACGCCGCCATTGACGTTGAGCGTTGACCCGGTGACATATGCGGCTGCTTCACTGGCTAGGAACACGCAGCAGGCGGCGACCTCTTCAGGCTTGCCGAAGCGCTTCAGCGGTATCGTCTCGATGATCTTAGCCTTGACCTCGGCGGGGATAGCGGCAGTCATATCGGTATCGATATAACCCGGAGCCACGGCGTTGACCGTGACGCCTTTGCCGGCGACCTCCCTAGCAAGCGCTTTGGTGAGCCCCAAGACTCCCGCCTTTGCCGCGGCGTAATTCGTCTGACCGAACGCGCCTGCGAGCGCCACGACGCTAGCGATATTGATGATGCGGCCCCAACCACTCTCGGTCATCGCGGGCAGAAAAGCCCGGATAAGGTGATACTGGCTGCTTAGATTGATATCGATGACCTCTTGCCAAGCGGCGGGCTCGAGCTTGAGCATGGTCTTGTCGCGCGCGATGCCGGCGTTATTGACCAGGATATCGACGCCGCCAAAACGCTGCTTGACCGCGTCGCAAAGCTTGCCGATCTGCACCACGTCACCGAGGTCCGCCTGGAACACCGCCGCTTCAGCGCCCGGAGTCTTAGTGATACCGCGCTCGGTCTCCAATGCCAGATCCTTATGCACGTTGTAATGCAAAGCGATACGGCAACCCTCTTTGGCAAAAGCCTGGGCGATGGCGCGACCGATACCCCGGGAACTGCCGGTGATGAAGACTCGTTTACCTTTGAGCATATAGACGTGTAATTTTTATAGACTCGATTTGGATTCCAGTATAGAAAAAATCCATCATATGCCTCCTTCTATCAACAAGTTCGCGCACTGGCTGCTCCCGAATAAAGGCGTCGAATCTTTACGTAAGATCAAGCGTTGGGTCGCACACGTCAAACGCGACTTGAGCCCGAAGCTGGATGCGGATACGTTCCTCAACATCCTCAAAGGCCCTTTGGCGCTAAAAAAAGGTGACACGGTCTTCATCCATAGCGCCGCCGCCAAACTCAACCTCTCCTTCCCTCTTGAACACGTCTTCCCGCTCATCTTCGATATCATCGGCCCGCAAGGGACCGTGCTCGTACCCGCATACCCAAAGCTCCCATCGCATGAATATGTCAAAACCGACCCGCTCTTTGACGTCAACTCCGACCGCTCCTACATGGGCGCGTTGACCGAGATCCTACGTACCGACCCGCGCACCAAGCGCAGCCTGCACCCGACAAAATCCGTCTGCGCACAAGGGGCCCTGGCTGACGAGTTCACCCGCGACCATCACACAGACATCCTGCCCTATGGCAGACAAAGTCCGTATTATCGGGCTATCGAGGCTAAAGCGGTCGCTATCGGCTTAGGTGTCAACCCGAAATATCTCTCTTTAGTCCACAGTGTCGACGATACCATGGGCAAGGACTACCCCGTCGACCCCTATTTACCCGAGGCTTTCCGCATCCGTTGCCTTGACTGGCAGGGTCGCGACTGCCAGGTCGAGACCTTGGTCCACGACCCCGCCAAGATGCTCCATGACGTGCCTGCGTTTTTAAGCAGATGCGTCAACCCCGATATCTATCTGATGACCGAGATCGCAGGCAGGGAATTCTTCCGCATCGATACCGCCGCGCTCTTCACCGAGATGGTCCGCTTGGCCAAACAAGGTGAGACCATCTATCCACCCAGCATCTATAGGATGCGGGCCCCATGAACCTCGCCGTCGTCTTAAGCAACGACTGGGAACTCTTCGGTGACGGGTCCGGGGATTTCGAGACCATCCAATCCGGACCGGGCAAAACACTGATGCGCATCGCCGAAAAACACGGCGCCAAGATGACTTTCATGGCGGAGACCGGCCAGCAGAAAGCGCATCTGGCGCTGGCTGCAACACACGCCTGGGCAGCGGACGCGTCCGCAGCGTGGGAGGCATTCCTGCAAGACGCCGCGACGCGAGGCCACGGGGTCGAAGCGCATCTGCATCCCCAATGGCTTGCGAGTAACCACGGTCCAGAAGGCTGGAAGCTTGGCTTGGATTGGTGGGCGTTGCCCAACGTACCGGAGGCGACCCGTAAAGAAGCTTTAAAGTGGTCTAAAGAATATCTTGAGACTATCGTGCGCAAGAAAATCCCGGGATACCACTGCCACGCCTTCCGCGCGGGATCCTTCTGCATGATGCCCTCGCATCAGACCTCCCGCGAATTGCTAGCTTTAGGCATCGACTGCGATAGCTCGGTCTGCAAAGGCCAATCTATGCGCACAAAGATCGGTGGTTACGATTACCGCTCTGCTCATTCCTATGCCGCTCCCTACGATGCGAACTGTGACGACATCCGCAAGTGCAGACCCGGCTCCGGATTGCTCGAGATGCCCATACTATCGCGGCCCGCAACCGACCTCCCGCTGCTACGCAAACTCGGACTTTTCGCACGTAGGCTCGAACGGATACCCACTGATGAGAAAAAACGCCAACTTGAGCGCCGCCGCAGACTCGAAACTCTCTACCCGAGCCAGCGGCGACCGATCTCAAACAACCCGGATATCGATTGGCATTGGTTGGCCGATAAGCTCATACGCCGCGGCTCGCTCGTGATGGACTACGACTTCGTACCCCCAAGCGTCATCATCGAAACGCTGCGCGCTGTCGCAGAAAACCACCAAGGCGACGGGGTATTGCCCGTCACGCTCATCGGTCATGCCAAGAACATGGTCCTGGAAGATGATTTTGACGCGCTCTTAAGCGGCATCAACGCCACGTTCGGCGGCACAATCCGCTATCTAACGCTCAAGGAGGCTTCCCAACAATGGCGGCAGCGAAGATCCTGACCCTACTAATAGCCTGCGCGTCCGGCGCACCGGCCCACGAAGCGGTACGCTTCAACGAAACACTTGAACAAGCCCGGTCACAAAGCAAGTCCATCCTGCTCGATTTCCATGCCCCATGGTGCTACTCCTGCTATTACATGAAGACCGAAGTGCTCGCTACCCCGGAATTCAGCCAAGCGGTTAAAGAACTGCTCGTACTAGCGATCGACGTCGACACTCCCGAAGGCGCGGCGCTCAAAGAACGCTTCAAGGTCAGGTTCCTGCCCACTTACGTCGTGCTCGACGCCCGCGGTAACGAATCCGGCCGTATCAGCGGCGAGCAAAGGAAGGAGGATTTCATCGCTCGCCTGCATACACTCGCCTACGCACCCGCAGCCGACCCGGTACAAAAACTTTCCTCCCTGCTCGATAGTGGCGACTTAAAAAAAGCCTCGCGCTTGCGTGACATCTCCTCGAACTCAAAGGCAGCCCGTGACCCGCGCTGGCAGCGCGCCAGCGCCCGGCTCGACTTACTCACCGCGGTCGAAGCCCGTGACCCGCTCAAAACCTCCGCCGCGCTAACAGCGCTAGCGTCATCACAAACGGACTGCGCGTTCGCCTATGACTGCTTCAAAGCGCAAGAGCTCCTTACGCAAACTGTCGGCCAGCGACACGCTCTTACTGCGGCGCGCACCGCACTCGAAAGCGTGCTGGCGGCTTCGGTCTTCGTCGCGCCCGCTGACCGCTGTGCCGACATCCGTTCAGCCATCGAGGCCACGGCCGACATCTATACGGCCCTTGGCTTGCAGGACGAACATGACGCCCTGCTAAAGCGCACCGCCGCGATGCTTTGGCAAGACGTGGAACGTGACGGCGTCGGTAAGCGCCGCAACACCGATGACAACCTTCGGTATTTCTTAGAGATTCTCAAAGACGAGACAGGCCTCGACCGGCTTTATCCTGAACTTATCAGCAAATACCCGCAAGACTACGTCTATGCCTACCGCTACGCCAAAAACCTCTTAGAGAGGAAACATCTCGATGCTGCCTTAAAGATAGTCTTGCCGGCACGCGACCATGCGTACGGAGAGAATGCGCTCAACGCATCCTTGCTGCATGCCAAGATTCTTGACGCCCTCGGCCGCCATGACGAAGCCAGAGCAATCTTGGAAAAAACTATCACTGATAACGGTAAGAATTTCCCAAAAACAATCGCCCACCTGAATGTTTACCTGGAAGAGTCACGCAAGATCAAAACGGACTAGCGCCCAACACCTTCTTTTTGAGACCATCAATCTTGTTGTCGATAGTCTGCTCCATATCGATGTCACCCTGTATGCCGCAATTCTCTTTTTTATCAGCTTGGGCTAAGCGTATCTTCGGGCGATGGCCGCTACCGACACTATTAAGCTGGCTAAGTTTGTGCGTACTACAAAAATTCAGCGGAAATTCCTTAGGGCCATCCCAAACTGTATCCTGAATGATCAAAGTCGCTTGCCGACACGCGGTCTTTATTTCATTGGCATCGGGCTGGATCTCCAAGACCATGCCATCCTTGTAATTAACATCGACTACGGCAGTCTGGACTGTCTGCTGCACTTTGAGATGATCCATGCCGACATGCGTACATGCGGCGATATTGGCGCTGAAATCGTGATAAAGTTGATTCACCGGATAATTACTCGCCCACATCTTCCCATCGATCAACATATGAGCATGGAACTCACAATCTTTGGCGACAACCTTGACCTTGGTCGGATTATTCTTGACACAGGCATCCCAATATTTTTGCATCTTATCGGCGGCATCGACGCCATCGGCGGCTCCCGTAGCGCCCGAGGCGCCCGGCCCCAACGCGGGAGCGTTAAGATCGCTGCCTTGCGCGCCACCGCCGATCTGACTACCACCCGTGACGCCGATTTGCGCGCCGCCCGCGCGAGCCTGCGCTCCCGAAGCCGCGGCGCTTGCCGAGAATCCGCTCACTGCCCCCTGCGCGCGCGCAGACGACGTGCCGCCGCTTGATTGCGCGGCAGCGCGGCGATTGCTCGCGGCGCCCCTGGCAGTCAACGACTGACGGGAAAGCCCACTCGTCTTGCTCGATGCCAAGCGCGCTTCGCCAAGACTGCGGCCCGTCGCGCCGGTAGTGGAAAAATCATTGAGCCGTCCAAGCTTGGACGACGGCGCCCCTTCGGCAAGGCTATTGGAGACTTTTTCAAGTTTTGCGCCAGCCTGTTGCTCATATACCTCGTCGGAAGCATAGGTATCTTGCTGATAGGGAACCGGTTCTTGGACCTGCTGCTCGGCGACAGGTTCATCGTGCGCCACCGTCTCGGCGCCAGCGCCAGGCTCTTGCCCCATCACCAGCGCCAATGGGTCTTCTCTTTGCTGCCGGTCGCCGCCGGAAGCAGTATACGACTCGATCGGGATACGCCGCCGCTGGATTTCAGCTGGCATGCTCTCGCTGTCACTGTCTTGATAAGACACCTGTTCATCAGGGGCCACATCGCTGTTCTTTGGACTCAAGATGACGATACCGACTGCGGTCGTCACCGCGACTGCCGACACAGCGCCGATAAGATAGGCTGGTTTCAAACCGGTCAAGGCAACGAGCGTTTGCAAAGGATTCGCCATAAAACCTCCAAGATCGACTTACTGATCAAAGGATAAGGTAAAAACAGATCTTGAACAAGCATGTAAATGCCACGATATGGAATAAACGATAATATTCACATGCAACTGACCCCCATCGCGGTCAAACTCAAACATATCTGGTTAGGCGCCCATGGCGTCTCGGACAATAACCATAAGACCGCTTGCGGAAACATCCACTTCTATCAAGCACGCGGCCAAGGCCGCCTACCACAAATCGTATTCCTGCATGGTTTGGCCTCCAATGCGGCCGTTTTTGGTTCATGCATGACAAGACTGATGCGCACCTGCCGCATGGTGACGGCTCCCGACTATCCCGGACACGGCAACAGCAGTCCGCCTCCGGGCGTCCCTGATGTCGAATCGGTCTATCAAGGCCTTTGCGAGTTCCTTGACGCCAATATCGATGACAAGGCGGTTTTGGTAGGCAACTCGATGGGTGGCGCTATGGCGTTACGCTATCATCTCGACCGGCCAGGCAAGACGAGCGCTCTAGTCCTGATCTCACCGGGAGGCGCGCAGATGGATGCCGGTGAGTTATCCACGCTCAAATCCGGATTCCCCTCGACCACGAGCAAACAAGCCATGGATTTCATGCAACGGCTCTACTGCAAGATGCCCTGGTACGCGGGCTTCATCGCTAACGATGTGCTCAGAGCTTTCTCCAGCAAGACGGTGCGCGGTATCCTTGATTCTTTGCATGCCGCGCATCATGTCAGCCCTGAAGAACTTGCCAGAATCTCCGTCCCCGTCATGCTGATGTGGGGACGTTGCGACAGGGTGATGCCCGAAGAACATTTCGAATACTTCTCCCACAATCTCAAAAGACCGCTGAAGATCTCTCGCCCGAGCCATGTCGGACATTGCCCACAACTTGAAGACCCGGGATTAGTTTGCCGCGAAATAGAAGATTTCCTGGCCAACGTCACTTAGACGCGCTTACCCATCACATAGGTCTCGCGGATACAGCGCTCGTCGCCTAACATCATCAATAAGAACAACCGGTCGCGCAATGACCCGGCGCTCTTCATCCGATAGGACATCAACTCGGTCGCATGCAGATCGACCACGATGAGATCGGCCTCTTTACCTGCGACAAGATTGCCGATATGTCCATCTAATCGCAATGCTTTCGCGCCTCCCAAGGTCACCATATAGAACGCCTCAAAAGGGTCCATGACGTAACCACGAAGCTGTCCGACTTTATATGCCTCCGAAAGGTTGCGTAATAAAGACAGGCTGGTACCCGCGCCGATATCGGAACCCAGACCCACGGATATGCCCTCTGCCCTGACTTTGGCGTGATCGAAGAGACCGCTGCCTAGAAAAAGATTGGAGCTCGGACAGAACGCGACCGCGCAACCCCTTCGCGCCAAGCGGCGCGTCTGCGCGGGACTCTGATGCACATAATGCGCAAAGACACTGCGCTCACCGGCAAGACCATGCTCCTCATAGACCCCCAGATAATCCGGGCTGCGCGGGAAGAGCTTTTTGACCCACGCGATCTCCTCGCGGTTCTCACAGAGATGCGTCTGCAGGTAGACCCCGGGGTGTTCGCGTAGCAGGCGTCCTGCGGTCTTAAGCAATTCCGGCGTCGATGTCGGCGCGAAACGCGGCGTCACCGCGTAGGCAAGCCGTCCGCTGCCATGCCAGCGCTCGATCGCCTTGCGACTGTTGAGATACGCTGACTTCGCAGATTCCAAAAGTCCCTTGGGCGCATTCCTGTCCATCAAGACCTTACCGGCGATAAGACGCAAGTCGAGCCGGTGGGCTGCCTCAAAGATCGCGTCAACAGACTCGCTATGCACGGTGGCAAACACCATCGCCGTGGTCGTACCATTACGCAACATCTCATGCAAAAAGAAATCAGCGCAGCGGCGGGCATAGGCCTTGTCGGCAAAGCGCTGCTCCTGTGGGAATGCATACCCATCGAGCCACTCCACCAGCCGCCTGCCATAAGAAGCGACGATGCCTATCTGCGGGAAATGCGTATGCAGATCGACCATGCCCGGCATGATAAGGCAACCGCGCCGGTCAATGACGCGCACGTTCTTAGGCAACCGCGCCAATAAAGCTTTAGCCGTACCGACAGCTTTGATATGGCCGTCTTCGGTGAGTAAAATCCCGTCTGCGATGTATTCGTAAGCGTCCTGCGCTCGGCCCAAGGATGGGTCTGCGAGAAAATGCAAGATATCCGCGCGCACCGCCTGGGAGGACTGTGTTCTTTGTCTCACAAAATACAACCGATCGTCCGCTCGCTTCTATAACGACGTGATGTCCTGGTAAAGTAAAGCGCTACCTAAACGTTCACCCGTCTTAGCATTGACTGGGACTCCCGAATAGCCGATGGTCCTGTTCTTGCCGTCGATGGTGATCACAGTCTCTTGCCGCACGACGGGCGCGCCATCGTCGATGACGCCTTTGATGATCTTCATGAGTCCCGGAGCGCTGGCAAAAAACCTGCCGAGCGGCTGCGCCACCCATACGGATTCATCCTTGTCTAATCCCAGGATCTCGAGCCCTCTGGGGTTGACCTTAAGCAACCTGCCCTGCTGGTCCGAAACCACCAGACCCGCGGAGAGACTGTTGGCTACGGCTTCCAGGAATTGCCGGGCGTCGTTTAACCCTTTTATCAGGTTAACGTTCTCAAATGCGATACCCACTTCACGTCCGACCATCGAGACTAACTCAAGGTCGGGGATATTGAAAGGTCCCTCCTTGCGATTCAAGAACTCAATGACGCCGATGGTCTTGCCCTTGGCAATGATGGGAGCCGCCAAGATGGTCCTAGTCTTAAAACCCGTCGAACTATCGATCATGCCCAAGAAACGCGTATCTTGCCCCGGCCTATCGACTTTCACCGGCTGCGCGTGCTCTGCCACCCAGCCGACCACGCCCTGGCCAACGGCGAACTTAGCCTCGCGCAATTTCTCGATGGGAGCACCATAACTTGCCAGCGGATAGAGGCTCTGATCGGGCATGAGCTTAAAGATAGTTCCGCCCTCGGCATTAAGCGCAGTCGAGATGCTCTTTAAGACCGTGTTGGCGAGCTCATGCTCTTCATAAATGTAATGGATGCTCTCTAAGACTTGATAGAGCAACTGGAAATGAAATAATCCCAATCTCATACGCAACCTCGCATCAATTGTAACTCCAAAACCTGACAGACGCCAAACCCAATATGCGATTCCCGTATCGAACGGCTTTGTGGCCACCGCCAAAGACTCGACACCATGGCGCATAACTTGATAAGTTATCGCTAATGGCGTCATTGATCCTTTTAGGATTCGTCGCGGGAACGCTTAGCGGCTTAGTCGGCGTCGGCGGCGGGGTTATCATCATCCCGGCCTTAGTGTATCTCTTTGGACTTTCGCAGCATCAAGCCCAGGGCACGACGCTGGCCCTGCTCGTCCCCCCTATCGGTTTCTTGGCTGCCTGGACATATTACCGGCAAGGCTACGTCGACATTAGGATGGCAACCTGGATCTGCGTTGGATTCTTTTTGGGCGGACTACTCGGCGCCCGCTTCGCCGTCGGTTTTTCCAATGCCGTCTTGCAAAAACTCTTCGGCATGGCCTTGCTCCTGATCTCGCTTAAAATGCTGTTCAGCCGCTAATCCCGGGCCATCTTAAAAAAGAAAAAGCCGGATGTTATCCACAACCGGCTTTGTTCTAAACGGTTCCCGGTATCAAACCGGGAGGTTTCGGATCAATAACGGTTTCCGCTGCCGCTATATCCCCGATCGGCTCCGTAACCACCCCTCGAACCACCGTCGCCGCTAGCGGCACGGTTCTCAAGAGGCTTAGCCTCACTGACCATGATCTTACGAGTCCCCACTTCAGCGCCATTCATCTTTGAAATAGCCTGTTGTGCGCCGTTCTCATCGATCATCTCCACGAATCCGAAGCCCTTCGAGCGGCCGGTATAGCGATCCATGATCACTTTAGCGCTTTCCACGTTTCCGCAGGCGCTAAACAGTGAGCGCAGTTCTTCCTCGGTGGTCGAGAAAGGCAAGCTGCCAACATACAGTCTTTTACCCATACTTACTAGTACTCCTTATTACTTACATTTAAGGGAGCGCGATTTTTCACGCACTCGCCCCGAATCGAAGATGAAGTCACGGAGCTTGCGAGCGATCATCATGAACACAATGGTGTCGTAGGTCGATGATCTCAAGATGGCTTGTTCGGAAGCGTACTCACGACTATCTTCAACTCTCACCTATATTATGTCAGATAAACCCGCCATATCAACGTGCGAACTATCCCCACTTCGTCATTGCCGCGAAAGCGGCAATCCAGTTCCATCGTCATCCTGAACGTAGTGAAGGATCAATAAATATTCTTTATTGATTCTTCGCTGGCGCTCAGAATGACAAAATGATTTATCAAGTCCCTGGATAGCTAAAATACTCTCACATGGACAGCTTTGGCATCCTCTACGAAGACGACAATATCATCGCGGTCGATAAACCCTGCGGTATGCCGGTCATCCCCACGCGTCGAGAATCGGAAGCGCCCTCATTGAAGCAACGGCTCTCTCAACGCCTGGGTAAAGACGTCTTCGTCGTGCACCGCATCGATGAAGCGACAAGCGGCGCCGTCGTGTTCGCCAAAGATGCGGCAACGCACCGACACTTGAATGCCCTTTTTGAGTCCAAGGCCGTAGAAAAAACTTACCTGGCCATAGCCGAAGGCGAACTGCCTGCCACGGGATCGATAGATGCGCCCCTGCGGACCTATGGTTCCGGACGCATCGGAGTCGATTCAATCAACGGTAAACCATCTCTGACCGATTTTAAGCTGATTAAAAAACTGCGCGGCGCCTCATTGGCCGAGATCTATCCGCGTTCGGGCAGACGCCATCAGATCCGCGTGCATCTCTATCATATCGGGCATCCTGTCCTAGGTGACGCGCTCTACGGTAACAAACGGCCCGTAGGTGGCGCTGCCCGCCTGATGCTGCACGCCTGCAAGATCGCCTTCACAGACATCCATGGGCGAAAACTATCGTTAGAAGCTCCCGTGTCCGCTGATTTCACGAAGATCATGGAATCACTCTTTGCGCCTTGACAGACCCGCGTCGCGCTGGTACGAATCAAGTAGATGGCACAAGGGGATCATTTCCAGATACTCGACCTGATCGTACGCGATCTGCATCTGATGGAAAGTCAGGAAGATCTGGCCTCCCTCGCGCTCATGCAAACGGCGCGCGCGATCAGCGCGGAAAGCGGCGCCATATTCCTGCTTAACGACGACGGCGGACTTTTCCCCATCGCCTGCATCGGAACAGACCTAGAGAGCCTGCGGCGTAAAGATTTCCGCATCGGCTCGGGTATCGCGGGCTTGACCGCGCAATCCGGCCGCCTGCTGACGGTCCATGACCCGAAGAATGACCCGGAATATTTCAATGCCATCGACCTTAAATCGGAACACGATATCCGCAGCGTCATCGCCGCCCCCATCGTCTCGCGCGGGACTACCAAAGGCGTCATCGAACTCGTCAATAATTTCAGCGGCAGGTTCTCCCCGGAAGATTGCCGCTTAGCCACGGTCTTAGGCTGCGTCTTAGGTGAAGCTTTCGATAAACTCGACCTCTTCAAAGAACTCGAGAAAAGCGAAGCCTTGAACACCGCCATCATCGAGAGCTTGAACGCCGGCCTCATCGTCGTGGCCCCCGATACCACGGTAATCTTAGCCAACAGCCGCGCTTCCTCTATACTCTCTTTAGCCTCGATCCCCCGCTCGGCCAATATCCACACTTTGCTCGCAGACTACGCGACATTGGCCGACACGGTCAAACGCGTGCTCCTGTCCTGGGAAATGATCTCCCGCCAAGAGATTTCTATCGACCTGCCGGGAGCCTCACGGCGCATCGGCTACTCCTGCGTGCCGGTCAGAGCCAAAGACAAAAGCCTCCTCGGCGCCGCCTTATTATTCCAAGATATCTCGAAATTCTAACGAACCCGCTCTACAATTCGAACAATTCGGGTGACACCCACCCTGATTGGTTCACTCAAATTCTGTTTAAATCAGAATTAAGATGGGTGTCACCCGAATTATCATTTCCCCTCCATCGGCAAGAACTTACCCGTGTATTTGACCAGCGGAC
>JBBTGF010000196.1:13378-15272 GCA_038041525.1 Elusimicrobiota bacterium
TTCTTCAAGGCTTGGATGTATTCCTTCCTTTCGTCGCCTGAAGCTCCGATGGAAGCGCTTGGCCAAGTCGGAAGCGGCAGACCGTTCACGTGCAAATAGATATCCGCCATTATCCGCGCGTGACGGCCGTTCCCGTTCTGGAAAGGATGGATCCATGCAAGACGATGATGCAGTCGGACTACGCGCTCGATGAACGGCATGGCTCCGTCCATTTGAGCATCCCAAAACGCAACATCTTGGCACAGCATCTCAATTTCCTCCCGCACCTTATGCACGGCAACGCCGATATTGAGTTCTGAACTCCTGTATTTCCCAGCCCATTCCCAAACCTGATCGAACATGTCCTTATGGACTCGGCGGATAAGTTCGTCCGTCAACCACGGACCCTCTATTCTCTTGTTCGACCCTAAATGCACGTTCACCGCGCGAAGGATGTTCTCGGCCTCTACCGCGTTCAACGCGGCGTACGTGTAGACTCCGTCTACCAGCAAACCGGATACATCTTCGATCGGCGTCGCGCCTTCAGGCGTGTCGAAGCGGACCATCACCCCTCCCAGATTTCCGAGGATGCCTCACGCATCATCCGATCGACCTCAGACTCGATTAACCGTTTGGTCATCTCATCATCAGGCTGTTGTTTTTCAAGCGCCATCGTCCCAGTTACGCGAGCTACCTTCTTTCGAGCGATCTCTGTGATCCGTTCCGCTACGATTGACTCGGGCGTCTTTCGGAATCTAGCCGCAACGATCAAGTCGCCTTGAAGCGCGGAAATGATCTTCCTAAGAGTGGAAAGCTTCAAGTCCGTCCTGCCGGACTCGATGACAGCAAGGTACGACTGCGTCAACTTAGCTCTAGCAGCGAGTTGGGCTTGGGTCATCCGCAAGGCCTTCCTTAGCATACGAATGAGAGCGTGCGCGGGCAAAGATTCAACTGCCTGTGGAACGTTTTGCCCATAGGATACGATCTGATCCACGAGGAATTGACTCGACACCGGCAGACGTTTTGACTTCATTGCCTAAAGTGTAATACGTATATACGTATATGTCAATAGCTATAAAATATGTGTTCACGTATCTATAGCGATATAATAAATACGTATAAACGTATGTTTATCTAACATTACTTAAAGATTATCCAGCACTCGCGGATACGGCGAAGCAGGTCCTCATAGCGGAAAAAACCATACGCATCGGCTACTCCTGCGTGCCGGTCGGAGCCAAAGACAAAAGCCTCCTCGGCGCCGCGCTACTGTTCCAAGACATCTCGAGATACTAACGGTCCAATATCCCCCGCAAGATATAATATCGTTGGTCATACCCTGAATCATCTCGATTCCCCATGATGCCAAAAAAAGTGATCGCTCTAGCCGTGCTCTCCGGGTTCATCTGCGGTTTGCCCCATATCATCGACGGCCTATTCATGCGCAATCCCAGCTATACCCCTTTCTACATGACTGATGAGTTCCACTATGGCAACCAGATCAGGACCGCCGCCCAAGGAGACCTCAACTTCTGCCTATACGAATACCGCACGACCCCCACGGTCTGGCCGGAGAAACTCCCAAGCATATTGGCGCTCTTCGTCAAAATAGGCATCCGGGTCGAATACCTGGTCATCGCGGCTGACTTCATCTTCCCGGTCTTCTGGTTCCTCGTCGCCTACGCTCTACTCTCGGCAATCGGCATGCGTGAACCACTTGCGCTTTTCCTCGCCACCGTACACACGCTAGAATTCTCTCTTTTCAACAACTGGATCTTCCTGTTATATTTCGAAGGCCTCGGCAAGGCGATGATCGGCTCCCTCCTGCCGGGTTTCACGCGCTATTGTCATTTTGCGCTAGACGCCACCCGATTCATCCACCCCTCATACACACCGTACGTACTTGAAAACTCTT
>JBBTGF010000197.1:0-2421 GCA_038041525.1 Elusimicrobiota bacterium
TTATTTTTTCTATGTCATATGGCATTCAAAGGGGGAAGATATGAGATCGATTGACGAACAGGCCTGGGTGATGAGCGTATTGCTAGCGGGAGTCATTGGTTTCGGGTCGGCCGGACCCTTATATTGCGATGAGGGGATGTGGACGCTCGACAATCTTCCTGCCGCGCAGTTGCAAGAGCGCTATGATTTCGCCGCGACTCCGCAGTGGCTTGAGCACGTGCGCTTGGCTTCGGTTCGTTTCAACGATGGCGGGTCCGGCTCGTTCGTCTCGCCGGATGGCCTGGTGTTGACCAACCATCATGTGGCTTTAGGTCAGTTGCAAAAGGTTTCAAGCCAAGATAAGGACTATGTAAAAGACGGTTTTTTTGCGCGCCAAGTTTCCGAGGAACTCAAGTGTCCCGATCTTGAACTCAATCAGCTCGTCTCTATCGAGAACGTGACGGCCCAGGTGGTGGGCGCGATAAATCCGCGCTCTCCCGATAGCGAGCAGAACCAGCAGCGCAAGGGCGCCATGGCGCGCATCGAGAAGAAGTCTACCGATAAGACAGGATTGCGCTCTGATGTCATCGAACTTTATCAGGGCGGCGAGTATTGGCTTTATCGGTATAAGAAATATACGGACATCCGCTTGGTCATGGCCCCCGAGGCGCAGGCCGCTTTTTATGGCGGGGATCCCGATAATTTCACTTATCCGCGTTTTGATCTGGATTTCGCCTTTTTCCGCGGCTACGAGGGTGACAAGCCGGTCAAATCCAAGGATTATCTGCGCTGGAGCGCCGAGGGCGCTAAAGACGGCGAGTTGGTCTTTGTGACCGGTCATCCCGGTTCCACCGATCGCTTGAAACTCGTCAAACAGCTCGAATACGAGCGTGATCACCGATTACCCGTACGCTTGAAGATCTTCCGTGATCTGCGCAAAGCGCTCTATGCTTATAGCGCGCGCGGCGCGGAGGAGGCGCGGCGCGCCAAAGACAAGATCTTCAGCGTGGAGAATTCTATCAAAGCGGTCAGCGGGGAGCTTGAAGGCTTACAGGACCAGCGACTGATGGCGCGTAAGGCCGGATCCGAGCAGGCATTCCGTGCCGAGGTCGCTAAAAACGCCGATTTAGACAAAAAATATGGCGCTGCCTGGGATCGTATCGCCAAGGCCCAGCAGGACCTTATCAGCCGTCATAAAGAGTGGTTTTACCGAGGCCTCTATGGTTCCAAGCTCGCCATGTTCGCCAATACCATGGTGCGCTATGTCGCCGAAGTCAAAAAACCCAATGATAAACGCTTCGAAGAATTCCGCGATTCGGCGCTCGAGTCGCTTGATTTCCGGCTCTTCTCATCAGCGCCGTTGTATCCCGATTTGGAAGAAGCTATCCTGGCGGAGGCGCTACGCCAAGAGCTTGAGCAGCTTGGTGCAGACGACCCGCATCTGAAAGCGGCTTTGGGCGGCAAGAGTCCTCAAGAGCGGGCGCACGAGTTGATAGCGGGAACAAGATTGTTCGATGCGACGGTCCGCAAAGAGCTCGTCTCCGGTGGCGAGAAAGCTATCGCTAGTTCCGAAGACCCCATGATCGTCTGGGCCAGAGGTCTTGATGCGCCTTACCGGGAATTGCGCAAATGGCATGAGGACAATATCCAGAGTGTCGAATCTCTGGAAGGCAATCACATCGCTAAGGCGCGCTTTGCGGTCTATGGGAAATCGACTTATCCTGATGCGACATTCACGTTGCGTTTGAGTTTTGGCAAGGTCGCGGGTTATGAGGAGGGCACGACCAAGGTGCCTTACAAGACGACGTTCTATGGGCTTTACGACCGTGCCGCTTCTTTCGATGGCGCGCATCCCTTTGACTTGCCAGAAAAAATCGTTACTGCGGCCAAAACCGTGGAGCTGGCCACGCCGCTTAATCTTGTGACGACTAACGACATCACTGGCGGCAATTCAGGCAGCCCGGTGTTCAATCGCGACGCAGAGTACGTGGGGCTCATCTTCGATGGCAACATCCCGAGCTTGGTCGGACGCTATGGTTACACGGATGAGCAGGGCCGCGCGGTTGCCGTGCACTCTAGCGGCATCATCGAAGCTTTACGCAAGATCTACGGCATGGCAGCTCTCGCCGAAGAACTGACCAAGAAGCAGTCATAGGGTCGTCCCCTGCGTTCTTGATCTTGCTATTGAAAGTTATTTTCATACCTGTTAAAATTACTCATGAGTGATTTTGATAGGTATAGAAAATGAACGAACGTTACCTGCTCCCGTATATCCGCGCTGACTTAAAAGAGAAGATGGTTTTTTTGAGCGGTCCCCGGCAGGTCGGGTCGCCGATCTCGGTGGACCACGTGAGGAACGCATGGCCGAGATGGTGAGGCGCTACGCACGGGCCATCGGTGCTCGCGGCCTGGTGCTCGAGGTCCCGATCCCCGGCGCGTACG
>JBBTGF010000197.1:2431-3879 GCA_038041525.1 Elusimicrobiota bacterium
GGCGATGAGAGGCACCCCGCTTATTTCAATTGGGACGCGTCGGCGGACCGGAGAAAGTTGTTGGCACAAGAATTCCCTGCCCAGCAGCATTTGCTGATCTTCGATGAGATACATAAGTATAAACGCTGGCGTAATTGGCTGAAAGGCATTTATGACAAGTCGCGTTCCAGTCGGCAATATCTGATAACGGGAAGTGCCCGTTTAGATCTATATCGCCGCGGCGGCGACGCGCTGACCGGGCGCTATCACTTTCATCAATTGCATCCGTTGAGTTTGCGCGAGGTGGACCGGGGCTGTCATGCGTCGGCTACGGACAACCTGTTGCGTTTTGGCGGGTTCCCGGAACCATTTTTTGCAGGTTCGGAAACCCGCGCCCGGCGTTGGCGCCTGGAGAGGCAAGAGCAGGTGTTGCGCGACGATTTGCGCGATCTAGAGCGCGTCGAGGAGACCGCGCTGTTGGCTTTGCTCGCGGGACGTTTGCCCGAGCTTGTGGGATCGCCGCTTTCTATCAATGCCCTGCGCGAGGACTTGCAAGTGGCTCATGTGACGGCGCAAAAATGGCTGCATATCCTTGAAAAACTGTTCGTGCTTTACCGTGTCGCTCCTTTTGGCGCTCCCCGGATACGCGCGGTCAAGAAGGAGCAAAAGGCCTATCTTTGGGATTGGTCTTTAGTGCCGGAAAGCGGCCCAAGATTCGAGAATCTAGTGGCTAGCCAACTGCTTAAATACTGTCATTTTCTGGAGAATACCCAGGGCTATCGCATGGAATTGCGGTATCTTAGGGATACGGACGGCCGCGAGGTGGATTTTGTGGTACTCAAGGACGGTCAATGCCTATTCGCCGTCGATGCCCAGCTTAATGACAAAAACGTTCCGTCGTCCATCGGCTATATGGCCCAGCGCTTGAAAATCCCCAAGTTTTACCTTGTCCATCGCGGAGGAAAGGATTATCAGCACGCGTCCTTGCCGTTAAGAGTCTTGCCCTTCGAAACTTTCGTCGCCGAGCTTGAGATGCCTTGATCAGAGTCCGTCGTCCGCCCAGAAGGCGGATTCCTCGTGTGTCACCTCTTGCGTCGTGGCGTTGACGATGACGGCGTCGAAGCGTACGGAGGTTTCCAGAGGTAGCTTGTTCGCTTTGAGGTAGCAGTGGGCCAGTCTTACCAGGCGTTGGCGCTTCTTGGGTCCGATGGCTTCCCAGCCGAAGTCTTCGTCGCTGGTGACTGTCTTGACTTCGACGATGACGATGGTGTCGTGGCTATCGCGCGCGATGATATCGATCTCACCTAAAGAACATTCCCAATTTGTTTCGACGATCTTGAGGCCGACTGAAGTCTTTAGGTAGGCGGCAGCCTTGGCTTCGCCGCTGTCACCGATGGCGCGGCGCGGGTCTTGGGAGCTAGGCCGCTGAAACAGGGGCTTGGCTAGTGGCAGCCGGCGCTGGTTGTTCG
>JBBTGF010000198.1:0-2792 GCA_038041525.1 Elusimicrobiota bacterium
CATCATCGCTTTCATGGGCTCCACGGGACGTTCGACCAATAGTCACCTTCATTTCGAAGTCTGGCAGCATGGGCATCCCGTCAATCCGCTCAAGTTCGTGGACATGGCGAACCTGCCCGGTTTCAATGACGACCTTGCCAGCGGCGGTCCTGTCGAAAGGGATAGCGTCGGTCTCAATCCCGGATTAGGACAAGGCGGACCCGATGACGAGGCTGTCAATCTGGGTAAATAACAGGAGAGTCTTCTCATGGACGATCGCATACTGACAGCTATCTCGGCGGAGACGTTCGTGCAGGGGACTATCCGCACTCATGGTTCCATCCGCATCGATGGTAAAGTCGAAGGTAACGTCTATGACGCCAAGAACGTGGTTATCGGTGAGGCGGGTCAGGTGCAAGGCGACATCGTGGCCGAGGCGGTCGTCATCGGCGGCAAGGTGATGGGCAACATCCAGTCCGTCAAACTCGTGCAGATCTTAGCCCACGGCGCCGTCATGGGCGATATCCGGACCAAATCTTTGCATATCGAAGACGGCGCGGTCTTCGAGGGAACGTGCACCATGAGTAAGCAAGACGGTTCTGAAGCGGAGAGCGGGAAACCGCAGGAAAAAAAGAACCGTTTAGTCACCTCTTTGCCTAAATAAGCTATCCTCAACGCATGGGCCGATTCATCCGTAAATATAAAGAGATCCTGCTTGTCGTCATCCTCGTCATGTTCATGTTGAGCCTGTTCGTGGGCTTTGGCAGCGTCGTGATGAGCGGTAAAGACGTCATCGCCAAGGTCGGTAAACGTAAGATCGGCCGTAAACCCTTCGAGATGAACTATCGCCAGACCATCGAGGCGATACGCAGCAACAATCCCGAAGCCGATATCACAGCCGATATGGAGAAAGGTCTGCGTCAGGAGGTCTTGCGCGAGCTCATCATTA
The DNA here is from genome assembly GCA_038041525.1 of Elusimicrobiota bacterium. GTDB lineage: Bacteria > Elusimicrobiota > Elusimicrobia > JACQPE01 > JACQPE01 > JBBTGF01. Next base: position 929 of record JBBTGF010000198.1, read on the forward strand.
GGGAGTTCTTTCTGATGGAGGCGCAGAAGTGGGGGCTCAAGGTGAGTCCTCCCGAGGTCGCCCGCGACATAGCGATGCAGCCGCTCTTCACTAACAAAGAAGGGCAGTTCGATCCCAGGACTTATTATCAGTTCGTGGTGCGTACGTTAGGCGTGCTGCCGAAAGAATTCGAGGCGGAACGGGAGCGCGATATCCTCAACCTCAAATTTCGTAACATCTTGGCGCAATCCATCCCGCTGATCCCTTCACAGATGCAGTGGACCTATGCGCTCCAGCACGCCAAGGACGGCAAACAACTCGCAGAACTATCCGAAGATCAGCGTAAGCAAGTGATGCAGAACATCGGTCAACAGGCGAGTCTAGACCTGCTCAACATGTTCTTGACCCAATTATCGCAGCGTTATCCGGTGCAGACCTTCCTCGATAACGAATCCTAAAAGTACGCCAGTACGGCGCGCGCCAGCAATCCGCATATCAGGGCTATGGCGCTACCCACCGTCCAGCTAAAATGCGGCGGACGTTCGATCTTGAGTCTCTCTGAAAGCATGATCCTGGGCGCCTCGATGACGATCAGCGATAGGATGATGCCGAGCCACAGGTTCGGCAAGAACGCCAAAGACGAGAACGCGGCCAAGCGTTCGGCGATGGCGACGTATTTTTCCTTCGTGCCGGGATAAGGCTTGCCGTGCAGGTCTTTGTCGAAGAAATAGGCGAGGACTACGGAGAAATGCGTGGCGCCCACCGCCAGTATACCGACGATGACCCAGGGTTCCGGGATGACGAAGCTGGTCCGGTCGGGTTGGATGCCGAAGAAGATGAAGATCGATGAGATGTGGATGATCTGGTCCCAGGCGAAATAGAGCGTGTTATCCGGCGTTTTGAAGCGTTTGATGGTGTAGACCCGCCAGACGTCCTCAAGATAATGGATGAAGGTGATGATCAGGATCGATTCGACGCCGTTTAAGGTGAAATAGCGCGTCTGCACCCAGGGGGCGAAGAGGTACTCGTAGGTGAGGACCGCGTAGACGACCGGGTGCGTCAGGCAGTGGATGAGCATGCCCGTGTGTGCGCTGCGCTTCCAGTGATTGATCCAGTTGGCCTGAAAGGTGAAATCCGAGAGGAAGTGACCGAGGATGAGGCGCCAGAATAAGAACATGTTATTTTTCCGTCAGTTTGATCACAAAGTCGTTGCCGCCATCGCTGATCGTCTTAAGATAGTGCTGGGCGGCCGTGTCGCCGGGGTGGTCTTTGAGCCACGCCTCAAAGCCTTTGGCGGCTTTAAGCAACTGGCCCTTCTTGACGTCTTGCATGCTCACGGCCCAGGCATCGAGCCCCGTATCTGTGACCTCGCCCTTCCTGCCCAAGAGCTCATAGATACCGACAGGTTTTTCCTTGCCTACCACTAAGATGCGGCCGAGTTCGCGCGCCATGACGGCGTTCTTGGCGCGCTCATAGGTGGAGTCGGAGATAAGGATCTTGGTCTTGAAGAACTTGTTGGAACCCTCGAGGCGCGAGCCGAAGTTGACGCTGTCGCCCATGACCGTGTAGTTGAAGCGCGAGCTTGAACCCATGTTGCCCACCACCATCTCGCCGGTATTGATACCGATGCGCACATGTATGGCTGGATAGCGGACCGTATCTAAGGTCTTGACTCGTTCTTGGATGGCGATGGCCGCCAAACAGGCGCTGGTGGCGAAATCGGGCTGATCGAAGGGCGCGTTCCAAAAAGCTACGACCGCGTCGCCGATGAATTTGTCGACCACGCCGTCGTGCGCTAGGACGCATTCGGTGAAATGGGTGAGGAAGTAGTTCAAAGCCCCGGTGAGTTCCTCAGGTGCCATCTTCTCGGACAAAGTGGTGAATT
>JBBTGF010000199.1:0-5075 GCA_038041525.1 Elusimicrobiota bacterium
TACAAGCTGGGTAGCGGTGTTCGGAGCGGATAACCGCTGAAAGCATCTAAGCGGGAAGCCGGCCCCAAGATAAGGATTCCCTTCTGGTTGAAAAACCAGGACTGAAGGCCACCCGTAGACTACGGGTTTGATAGGGGAGATGTGGAAGCGCGGTAACGCGTGTAGCTAACTCCTACTAATCGGCCGTGTGGCTTGGCCATATCATTCGATCCCTTGTTTGTTTGTATAATAACTGTAAGCTTAGTGTTCTGGCGATAATGCCGAACTGGAAACACCCGTTCCCATTCCGAACACGGAAGTTAAGCAGTTCTGGGCCAATGGTACTCGGGACTGAGTCGTCCCTGGGAGAGTAGGTCGTCGCCAGGACTCTAAGCTTACTTTTTCTGACTCAATAGATGAACTTGAACAGACCACTTATTGGCATTCTGATTCTTAGCTCGTTGTTGTCGGCGACGCAGTTGTCAGCTGATGATGAGAAAGGATCAAAGAAGCCATTAGTCTGGAGTTTCGAAGTCGGGTACTTACATTTCAAGGAGAATCCGTCTTTTGACATTTCCGGATCGGGCGTGATAAACGTCGGCGGGTTGTCTTACGCAAGTGATTCCTCTGGTGAGTTGACTTTTGAGGCTAGGCAAGAAGGTGGCTTGCTGACGGTGTCTCTGCCAAGGTGGGGGATGCTTAGTTGGACAGTCCTGGGTGGTCCGATAAGTTACGAAGTGGACTTACCCTCCGGTTCTGTGACAAACAGTCTTGATCGTGCGCATGGGTACACTGCGGGATTCTCCGTCGGTGTGGACTTGGCGCGTCAGACGATGGTGACACCGCAGGCGATGCTACGCTTGAGTTGGCAGCAGAGCAGCGTCAAACCAGGTAGGATCCATTACGGGACGGATGGCGCGTCGCAAGTTGTGGCAGACCGTTTCAGCGTACAAAAGACGGCAGTCGGATTCATGTTGATGAAGACGACAGGAAGATTTTCTTCCGGCGGCGGATACGAGATTTTCCGCAAGGATGCGAAATTAAAAGATTTGACCGATGGGGATGGCTTGGCAGGATCGCAGCGTGGATACAGATTCAACGGCGTTCTGGCATGGCACCTCTCGGAGAGTGAGACCTTCAAATTCGAAGGTTCTATAGGCAAGGAGAAGGGGTACTCAATATCTCTGATCCAAGGGTTTTAGCATATGACAAAAGAACAAAAGACGAAATCGATCAAAGACTTGAAGGAAAAGATCGGGACGACCGAATTGGCGCTGTTCGCGTCATTCAAGGGCATGCCGACCGCCGAGCTTTTTGAGACTAAGAAAAAGCTTAGACAGGAAAAGGGGCATGTCCAGATCGTCAAGAATACTTTACTTAAAAGGGCTTTCGGTGAACTCAACATCAAACCCGAGGCCGATTCATTTTGGAAGGGCGAGATCGCCGCGATAACTACCAGCGGCGACGACGCAGCCAAACTCGCTAAATTCACCACGGAGTGGGCGAAAAAGAGCGAGAAGGTCAAGATCAAAGGTGGTTTCCTCAAAGCTAAGGGGCAATGGCTCTCTGTCAAAACGGTTGGAGAGTTGGCGAAATTGCCCTCGATGTTGGAGCTTAGGGCGCAATGTGTCGGTACGATCGCTGCGCCGTTGTCAGGCCTTGTCAATGTTTTGAACGCCGTCATAAGGGACTTCGTCCTGACGGTGGCCGCCATCGAACAAAAACAGAAGAAGGCGTAGAACCGATATTCCTAGGAGGTAAGTAAAATGTCTGTCGGAACCAAAGATGAGATTGTTGATGCTATATCGAAGTTAAACGTGATGGATTTATCCGAGCTGATCAAACAGCTTGAAGAGAAATTCGGCGTTAAAGCTTCCGCAATGGCGATGCCCGCCGCTGGCGGTGCACATGTCGGCGCAGGCGCAGGAGCCGCTGTCGCCGCTGAAGAGAAGACCGAATTCGCGGTCGTGCTCAAAGTCGCTGGAGCTAATAAGATCCCCGTCATCAAAGTCGTGCGCGAGCTGACCGGTCTGGGATTGAAAGAAGCCAAAGACTTAGTCGAAGGCGCGCCTAAGACTGTCAAAGACGGAGTTGCCAAAGCAGCTGCCGAAGAGATGAAGAAAAAGCTGGAGGAAGTCGGAGCTCAAGTCGAGCTGCAATAATTATCAATTGACTGACATTCCCCGTAGTCTTCACTTACGCTCACAGGGCATATCCTGTGGTGCGGATATTCTAACGAGGTATACTCATGCCTGTAAAAATTAAGCAGCAGAACTTTGCCAAGACGGACCCGGGCAAAGATCTTCCTTATTTGCTTGAACTGCAGAGGGAATCTTTCAAGAATTTCCTGCAGTTAGGCGTGGACCCCAGGGACAGGAAGCTCCAAGGTCTACAGGCAGTCTTCCTTGATATCTTCCCGATCGCCAATGAAGACGAGAGTCTTCTATTGGAGTTCATGGGATATCAAGTCGGAGACTCGAACTATTCCTCCGCGGACGAGGCCAGGCTTTTCGACAAGACATTTTCCTTGCCTTTACGCGCGTCGCTACGCTTGGTGCATAAGCAGACTGCCGGGAAAGTCAAAGTCATCGCTGAACAAGAGGTCTTCCTCTGCGACCTGCCGGCAATGACGGAGAACGCCTCCTTCATCATCAATGGCGCCGAGCGTGTCATTGTCAGTCAGTTGCATCGTTCACCCGGCATCATCTTCGAAGAAGACGAAGAAAAGAAAGTCTCGCGCTTAGGCAAGAAGCTCTTCATCGGACGCATCATCCCTTATCGCGGCGGCTGGATCGATTTCGAGTTCGATCCCGCTAACATCCTCTACGCCAGGATCGATAAGCGTAGAAAGATCCCCGCGACCGTCCTGTTGCGTGTCAGCGGACTTGAGACTGATGCCGACATCGTTAATTTCTTCTATGAGACCGAGACCTTCGATATTGCTAAGGAGCCCACTCTTGACCATTACGCGGGCAAAGTCTTAGCTTCGGATACGGTCGACCCCACTAGCGGCGAGGTCCTCTTCGAAGCTACTGAAAAACTGACCAAGGAAGCTTTGGTTAAGATCCAGAAGGCGAAGGTCACCAAACTCAAGCTCATCAAGGGTGATGAGCGCACCATCGATTCGACCATCCTTGAGACCTTACGCAAGGACCCTATCAAATCCCGCAAGGATGCTTTGCATTTCCTTTATAAGTATATCCGCGGCCAGGAATTCGTCATTCCCCAACAGGCTGAAGAGCTCATGGAAAGCTTGTTCTTCGGTAAGAAGTATCGGAAATATGATTTGACCAATGTCGGTCGTTATAAGATCATAAAGAAACTCGGTCCGATCTATGACTATTTTGAGTCAAAGAAAGAGTGGGGCATGAAAGCCCCGTCACAGTCTCGCCGTGAGCTGGCCCCAGAAGATATCGTCGCGACCGTCTTCTATCTCGTGCAATTGAACAACGGTGTCGCGGTATGGAAATGGAACGGTAAAGAGCTTGTCATCGGTGTCGATGATATCGACCATCTCGGTAACCGGCGCGTACGCGCTGTCGGTGAGCTTCTGGAGAACCAGTTCCGTCTTGCTTTGACCCAGATGTCAAGGACTATCCGTGAACGCATGGTACAGGTGCAGGAAAAGAGCGAATTGACGCCGAGACACTTGGTCAACGCCAGTGTGTTGAACGGCATCTTGAGGAATTTCTTCGGCAGTTCGCAATTGTCCCAGTTCATGGACCAGATCAACCCTTTGGCCGAGCTGACTCACAAGCGGCGCCTTTCAGCGCTTGGACCGGGTGGTTTGCATAGGAAGCATGCGGGCTTCGAAGTCCGCGACGTGCATCACACTCATTACGGACGTATCTGCCCTATTGAGACACCCGAAGGCCCGAATATCGGTCTTATCACCACGTTAGCCTGCTATTCGACCGTCAATGAATACGGTCTCGTCGAATCGCCGTACAGGAAAGTCGAGAATGCTAAGTTGGTCGACAAGATCGATTATCTGACCGCTGACGCGGAAGACGAAGTCATCGTGGCGCAGGCTAACACCCCGATCGATAGTAAGGGCAATATCAGCGCCGATCAGATCGTTTGCCGCTACCGTGGCGATTTTCCCGCGGTCGATCCTAAGCGTGTGCGCTATATGGATATCTCGCCGACGCAGGTCTTCTCGATCTCGACGTCCTTGATCCCATTCTTAGAGCACGATGACGCCAACCGCGCATTGATGGGTTCCAATATGCAACGACAAGGTGTACCGTTATTGACGACGGAGTATCCTCTGGTGAGTACCGGCATCGAAGCCAATATCGCTCGTGATTCGGGCGCAGCTATCGTTGCCCGGCGCGCCGGAAAAGTCGTTTATGTGGACGCCAACGAAGTCGTTGTCAAGGTTGACGACAATAAAAAGCCTTTCGACGTCTATTCCTTCAGGAAATATGAGCGTTCGAACCAAGACACGGCAGTCGATTATCATCCCATCATCAATTCGGGAGAGACGGTCCATGTCGGCGACGTCTTGGCCGATGGTCCTGCGACGAATCAAGGACAATTGGCCCTGGGCAAGAACATCTTGGTCGCTTTCATGCCCTGGGAAGGCTACAATTTCGAAGACGCCATCTTGGTGTCCGAGAGACTGGTCCGTGATGACATATTCACGTCGATCCATATCTCGGAGTTCGAAGTCGAAGCTCGTGAGACGAAACTCGGTCCCGAGGAGATCACCCGTGATATACCCAGCGTCTCCGGTGATGCGTTGGCTAACCTCGATGAGAGCGGCATCATCACTGTCGGTTCTGAAGTCCAGCATGGCGACATTCTAGTCGGCCGTGTCGTTCCTAGGGGCGAGGAGCACCTGACTCCGGAAGAAAAACTTTTACGCGTCATCTTCGGCAAGAAGGCCGAAGATGTGCAGGACGCATCGTTACGCGTGCCGCCTGGTTGTTTCGGTAAGGTCATCAAGACGCAGGTTTTCGTACGCCGCGAGGTCCTTGGACAGAAAGAAAAGGAGAAAAGACGCAAGCAGATCGACGAAGAAGTCAAGCAGATGCTTAAAGCCGTCAGCGATGATTTCGCCGCCGTGCTTTCCACGCTCGAGGATAAGAAGG
>JBBTGF010000200.1:0-3352 GCA_038041525.1 Elusimicrobiota bacterium
ATGCGCGCCTCGGCGGCCGGGGCGAAGGAGCCGCTCTGCGCCAGGAGCGCGCTCGGGCTCCTCTGCCAGCGCCTCATGTGCGCGATCAGGTCGGCGGTATCTTGCGCGGTCAAGAAATGCCATGCGGGCATCGCGCTACCCGGACGGCCTTGCATGATCGCCGCGTACAGGAACCGGTCATCTGCCATCGATAAAAAGCTATCGCTGTTCAAACGTGAACCGATGCCGCCTTCACCATTGCCGCCATGACAACCGGAACAGCGTGACAAGAATATCTTCTCGCCAGTACGCGGGGCGGCCGCAGGCAGCAAGCGCGCGACATCTTCATAGACATGCGACGGCTTGCTCCAAGTGCGTATGAACGCGATCAGGTCGGCGACATCGCCGGGTTTAAAATCATAGGAAGCCGGCATAGCCGTATGCTTGCGGCCGATGATGATGGTATCGCGCAGGAAATCATCCGTAGCGATAGCCAAAAATGACCTGTTATTAAGAGAATTGCCGACCCCGCCCTTACCCTTGACCCCATGGCAACCCGCGCAATGGCCTCTGAAAAGCGCGTTACCGCGTACCGGATCACCTTGCTGCGACAACACGGCCGCCCTATCCATCTGCTCGGGAGCCAGAGAACGCAAGTACTCGACAAGACTCTTGATCTGCGTCGGTGAGAGCATCTTCTGCCAAGCCGGCATCTGCGAGCCCTTGCGGCCATAGGTGATGATGCTGGTATAGAATTCATCATCCGCCATGGCGAAGACCGATGGCAGATTCAACGTCGGCACACCGCGCTTCGGTGTCTTACCATCATTGCCATGACAAGAAGCGCAATTCTCGACGAAGAATTCCTTGCCATAAGCGGCAGAGACGACGCTTAATCGTCTGGGGTCTTCGGGGACAAAATCGTCGGGATCCATGCGCGCGATCTCCTGACGCTGCAGTCCCCGCAGGTAATAGATGACCTTCCAACGATCGGCGCTAGCCAACTGCACGGCATGCGAAGGCATGGAATTACGCCCCTCGGTGAGGATACGGTAGACCTCGGCATCAGGCAGCTCGTAAGTCGACGGTCCGTTGATAGCGAATGAAAAACCACTGAACGTCTTGGCGACCGGGCCGTCACCGCGCCCGCGCGCTCCATGACAATGCATGCAGTAATTCTCAAACACCCAGCGTCCGCGCTCAAAAACCTCGAAGGATGCCGGTACGGGGTTGACTAGCGCCATGGCGCCCTTGCCTCCGGTTTTAACGGGTTGCAAAACAGGCCAATCGCGGGCCACGGCGCCCTTGGGCGTCATTTGCATGGTCTTGCCGTCTTTGAACACTGGATTGGATTCCTGGCTCTGGTAGCTCGCCATGGAGAACATGTCAGGGAGAAACTTGAGCGCACGTCGATCATAGTCACGAGCCAATAGATACATGACGGCCGCCACCAGCGTGACGACCCCCAGCGCGGGCGCGAAGCGCTTTACGGCCTTCATTTTCCTCTCTCCTGCGTCACTCGGCGCGCCCCACAATCTTTAAGCAACTCTTTGAGCTTGCTATCATCGACGGAACCGCTCTCTAGAACCAAAAGAAATCTATCATCCGTCGCGCCCATGCCTGCGATAGCGGGACGCGCGCCGGGCTTGAGCCCGCGCATGACTAAGAATGTACCCACCGTGCCTAAGCCCGCGAACAAGATGGTCACCTCGAAGGCCAGCGGGATCAATGCCGGAGTGGCGTCGAATGTTTTGCCGCCGATATTCAAGGGCCAGTTGACGAGCGTGGCCCAAAAAAAGAATGCCAGCGCGCCGCAGAAACCGAGACACGCAAAACCGAGGCAAACGCGCGTCAGCGGCGAAGCCGCCAACCCCATCGCCTTGTCGAGCCCATGGACCGGGAACGGCGTATACGCGTCGACGATGCGCGCCTGCGCGGCGCGGGCGCGCTCAACTGCCACAAGGATATCATGCTCGTTATCGAAATCAGCGATAAGCATCAGCGTACCTCCTTGCGCCGACGCCCATGTCCGTCGGCATGCGGCCGCGCGTAGTTCAAGACTCCTTTGACTTCGCTGATAGCGATCATCGGCAAGAACCTGCAGAACAGGAAAAAACAGGTGAAGAACAGACCGAACGTGCCTAGGAATATCCCCATTTCCGTCAACGTAGGCGCATATTCACTCCAACTCGACGGCAGGAAGTCACGATGCAAGGAAGTAACGATGATGACAAAACGTTCCATCCACATGCCGATGTTAATGGCGATGGTTATCGGGAATACCAACCAGAGGTTGGCTCGCACTTTCGGCGACCAGAGTAATTGCGGCGTCAACACATTGCAGACGACCATGGTGGCGAAACCCCACCAATAGGGTCCCTTGGCACGATTTAAAAATGCGAAGCGTTCGTATTGGTTACCGCTATACCACGCCGTGAAAAACTCGGTCGCGTAAGCCAAGCCGACGATCATCGAGGTCAATACGATGAGCTTACACATCGCATCGATATGACGCAGAGTGATGTAATCCTCGAACTCCATGACTTTGCGCGCGATGATCATGAGCGTCAACACCATCGCCAGCCCCGAGAAGATCGCGCCACAGACGAAATACGGCGGGAAGATGGTGGTGTGCCAGCCCGGGATGACGGAGGTGGCGAAATCGAAGCTCACGATGGTATGCACGGAGAATACCAAGGGCGTCGCCAGTCCTGCCAACAGCAGATAAACGGTCTCGTAATGATGCCAGGTCCGCTGCGAACCGCTCCAGCCAAGGCTCAATAACGAGAACACCGTGCGTTTGAGCCCTTCGGGCTGCCTGTCCCTGGCGGTGGCCAAATCAGGGATCAACCCGATATACCAGAACACCAGCGAGATCATGAAATACGTCGAGATGGCGAACACGTCCCAAAGTAACGGGGAACGGAAATTCACCCACAGCGGTCCCATAGTATTCGGATATGGGAACGTCCAATAGGCCAACCAAGGGCGGCCCATGTGGATGAGCGGGAAGAGTCCGGCGCACATCACGGCGAAGATGGTCATCGCTTCGGCGGAACGGTTGATGGCGGTGCGCCAGCGCTGACGTAATAAAAAAAGGACTGCGGAGATGAGCGTACCCGCGTGGCCGATGCCGACCCAGAAGACGAAATTCGTGATATCCCATCCCCAACCGATCGTCTTATTCAAGCCCCAGGCGCCGATGCCGGTCATCATCGTATGGGCGACCAAGACGGCGCCGATAGCCAACGCTGTCACAGCGACGCCCATACCAACCCACCAAAGTTTGGTCGGCTTACGCTCAAAAGCGCTGCAGACTTGCTCGGTGATCTCGGCATATGTCTTATCCCCGTCGACTAAAGGCTTGCGTAAC
>JBBTGF010000201.1:0-6468 GCA_038041525.1 Elusimicrobiota bacterium
CTTCAAGGACTGCGCCGTACCCGAGGAGACGTAGAAGGTAGCCCCGGATTGCAGCACCGAGACGAGTTGGATGACGTTAGCCGGGATAGCCTTACTGTCTAGTTGCGTCTGGATAAGAGAACTGACACCGTTTAAATACTGGAACTCGGTGTTGTCTACCGAAGCATTCGCTAGTTTAGCGGCATCGATACCAGTAGGCAACTCCGTAGCATCCACCGTGGCACCGAGCATGGTGATGGAGGAGGCGTCGATCAGGTTGTTGCTGATGAGCCCAATACTATTCAATTGCAGTAACAGGCTGGGGCCATTGAAAGCATTGCCTTGCATGGTGACCGATGAAGCAACGATCTTTAGGGGGGAACCCGCAGTACCTTGTCCGGAGAATTCCGAACTGTTGGCAGTCACATAGGCGATGCCGCCGCCTGTCGTTCCGGTGGCGATGGTGACAAAGCTGCCGCTGGCATCGTAGAGTTTGAGCTGTCCTGAAGTTGCATCGTAATAAAGTGCGCCGGCCGTGGCATCGGCAGGCGTATTTCCGGGTTCAAGCCTCAAGGAGCGTATCGTACCGCTAGAAACGAAGAATGTTGAGCCGGGTTGTAGGGCCGTACCAATCAGGATAGCATTGGCCAGTCTAGCCGATGGTACTTGTCCGCTGGTCAGATTCGAGGCATCGAGATCGGTCAGCGCTACGGCGCTTAGAGCCGGTAGCGCGCCTAAGTTGTCGAGCAATACGAGACTGTTTGCCGTATTGAAAGTGTTACCTTGCTTGGTGATAGACGATATGTCGATAAGGTTGTTATCGACATAGTTCAAGGCGTTGAGCTGTAGGAGTTTGTTAGCGATGTTGAATTGATTGCCTGTCAATGTGACCGAAGAGGCGTCCAATGATATGTTTGCTTCTCCGGCAGGGCTGGAGGTGACGTGGAATACGTTGCTTAAAAAGTCAAAGTTGGATACCGCAGCGTCGATGATGACATCGCCTGCTTCGACAGTGGGTTGCCCGCCGCCGAGGTTGTCAATGCCATCGGAAAATCCTATCGGTACGCTTTTTAATTGCGTCCAGTCTAATGGGTTCGTCGATAGGTTGATAGTACCGGATATCGAGGGGTCCTTCTCGAGTTTAGAGAACGCGATCTGTGCATTGGCCGCGACGTGTGAATCGGTTATCTGCGCCGAGGCTATCTGCGCTGCGGTGATTGCGCCATCTTCTACGCGTTTGGCCACAAATGCGTAGGCCGATGTCAGCAGGGGGTCACGTGGTAAGAGCAACTGTCCTTCGACAGTGACTTCAATGTAAGGGGTGATGCTATGCCAACTGACTCCACTCGGCGATAAGGTCAGTGAGAATAGACCGCGGGTTACGTAGATAGCCGTCGAGCCGCTGGTCCAATATTGTGTCGAGCCGTCGGCGTTAGTGATCTTGAATACCATATTGCGTGTTCCCGTGATCGCCACACCGCCTTCGCGCAGTGTACCTTGATAAGTGATGCCGTCGGGAACTTGCGCATTGGCGACATTGATAATGACGGTGTGCATGCTTATAATTAAAGCTGTCGCTACGATTAAATGCGTGAAAAAGCGGTTTTTGGACACACCTATCCCTATGCAGCCTGTTCCTTGCCCACGGCAGACCTCTGAAAAAATCGACATTTGAGTGAGTTGGGAGATGGCGCGAACCAGCAATACGTTCCTTAGGATCCCCTTGACTTTACTCATGGCTGCCTCCTGTTACGGATTCATTATTTTCGGTCGATATTCATCAGTCGTTCGATACGAGCGAGCAGTTCTTTGGGCGTGTACGGCTTCGTTAAGAAGTCGTCAGCGCCGCATTCAAAACCCTGTACTTCTTGTTCGGGTAATCTGCGTACCGTCAGCATCAGGATCGGCATACGCTTGGCTTTCGGATGCTTACGTATCCAGGATGCCACTTCACCCCCATCCATCTTGGGCATGTTCCAGTCGAGGATGACGGCATCGAAGTTGTGGTTTTCGAGCGATTTCGTGGCTTCGTAACCATTTTCCACAAGTGTGGGTTCGTAGCCTGCATTTTTTAGAATGCGCTCAAGCAGAATACGGTGCGCTTCTTCGTCCTCGGCGATCAAAATTTTTCCTGACATATTATCGTCCTCCGTTTTAGTCACCTAAGGTCCTATCGCTGTTGATGAGCATCATAGTGTCGACAGCGGTTCTAAGCTCATCGACTTGTTTTTTGATATGTGCGTTATCGGTCGGCAGTTTTTTCTGATAGGGCGAGAGCAGTCTGATCTGCTGTGAGAAGTAGACGCCGAAAGCGATCGTGGCGGCCAGTGAGAGTGCGCATGCCAGCCAGAGCGCTCCCGCGTGGCGATAGCGGACCTTTTCGACGACTGTGGTCTCGCGTGTGACGTGTTGTGTCGGTGCGCTTGTGAGCATATCGCGTTGTTCGCTGAGCACGCCGCGCATCGAGAGTCCTCGTTGCAGGGATATCAGCGTATCCTTAAGCTCATCGTCCTTATCGGGGACGAGATAGACTTCGGTCTCAAGATAATCTTCTTCTGGATATTTGCTCATAAGCGTGCTCCCTTGAGTGCGATGGGCAAAGTGAATTTGAATGACGTCCCTTTGCCTGGTTGTGATTCGGCCCAGATCTTCCCTCCGTGGGATTCGACGATACCTTTGCAGATGGCTAATCCCAAGCCTGTACCTGAAGGCCCTCGGATGTCATCTTTAAGGCGTTTCTCTTGTTCGAATTTTCCGAAAAGCCGCTTCATGAACTCGGGTGCGATGCCGGGTCCGTTGTCGCTGACGCTGACTAAGATCGCCTGCGCGCCGGGGTCGCCATGGGCAGCTAGCGTGATGTGTCCGCCTGCGGGCGTGAATTTTATGGCGTTAGTGATAAGGTTGGTGAATACCTGATGCAGGCGTTCGGCATCAGCGTTAATGCTGGGTAAGTTTGCGTCGGCGTCGACATGGAAGTCGATGCCGCGCTCTAAAAACCTAGGAGCGAAGAATTGACCGATCTCGGCTATCACCATGTTTAAGTCAGTGGGTTGGGTGGATATCTCCATGCGTCCACGCTCGATTTTGGCTAAGTTCAAAAGGTCGCTAATAAAGCGGTTCAATCTGGCGGTGCTGTTTTGGATGTGTGTGAAGGAAGTGAGCCAGTCGTCCTTGTAGGCTGCGGGCTCGACTGTCGCTTGCGTGAGTTCGCCGGACATAGCATTGATATGCGAGTCGATGACGCTTAAAGGCGAGCGTAGTTCGTGGGTCGTCGAACTGACGAAATCCTGCTTAAGCTCGTCGAGTTCTTTTAGTTGGTCAGCCATACTGTTGAAGCTCCTGGCTAATCCACCCAACTCATCGGCACGTGAGTCGGGGATATGCGCCGTGAACCGGCCTTCGCCGATGGCGGCTGCGGCGCTGGAGAGCTCTCTGATGGGGCGGCTTAAATTGATCGCCAGGAGGAATGAGCCGAAAAATCCGAGTATGACGGAGATGACCATGGCTACGATCAATCTAGTTTTAAATCCACTCAATGATTCTTCGACCCGGCGCGCTAGTAGTTTGTCATCGAATCCGGCCTCAACAATGACCTGATTGCCAGCTCCTGATGAGGAGCGTATGCTCGCTAGGCTTAAGCCAAGGGGGACTTCGACTGATGAGCGTGGTGATCCGAAGCTGTCCGGGTCGCTGCCCGCTTCGACAGCGCCGTCGGCGCCCGTGACGCACAGCCACGCGGCTTCTGGGTTCAATCTTTGGGTGAGTTTGAGATAGTTGATGAGCATCAGCGGATCTTGCGCCAGATAGGCTTCGCTCACCACGCCGGCGATCTTGTGCATGATGGCTTGTTTGTCGGAGTCGAGCTTTTCAATTAGGAACCTTTTCTCAAGCACATAGAGTCCTGTGCCGATGAGTGCGCATAAAATGATCAATTGCAGGCTGATGGTCAGAAAGAATTTTGTCAGGAGTCTCATTGTCCGGTCTCCCTTGACTGCTTCTGGCTGTCGAGTGTCCGTTTGATGGCTTTGTAGATATCGACCTTCATGGCCTGCTTGGCAGATTCGTCTTTTGTGTAGAGATAAGCCTTCTGCCAGGCGGTAAGACCTTCCGCATGTTGCCCGAGCGCTTCGTTGGTGCGGGCGGCAACGCTCCAATAGCCCGCATTTTCTGGGTCAGAGGCCAGTAGCGGCTTGAGTCTGTTGAGAGCCACGGCAGGTTGTCTGACCGCAAGTAGTTGCTCGATAGCGTCTAAGTCTTTGTCTGCGAGCGGAGCCTGCTTTAGCGCCGCTGGATTTCTAGCGGCAACAGGCAGCGCTTTGGCAGAGGTTTTTGAAATTGACGCTTTGCCGGTGGAGCCGAGTTCGCGTAAAGTGCGCTCATAGGATTGTCTCGCCCATTCGTTTTCCGGATTGAGTTCCAGGCTACGCTTGAAAGTGTCGAGCGCTTCCGCGAGCTTGCCTTTGCTGTAGAGGCGCACGCCTTCGCGGAAGAGTTCTTGGGATTGCGCACGCATCTGCGCGGTGATGACGGTCTTTGGCGGGGCAGTGGGCGCAGTCTTTGCGGGGGTGACCGGAGTAGCCGATGTTCGGGGTTTGTTCGAGGTCATGCCTTGAATGAGCGCGTAAAATGGCTCGGAGGATATCTGGCGGAGTTCAAGCGCTTGCGCCAATACTTCCGTGCCCTTGTCGACTTGGCCGCGCCGATAGAGGTCCGTGGCTTGTTTGAGCAGCGCGCGGAATTCCACCTCGGAGATTTCCTTGGCAAGCTCTTGTTTTATCGGCTTTGCCAAGAGATCGCTCTCGGTACCAGGTTCGAGTTCGTGCAACGCTTCGGTAAGACCGTCGATCTCTGCATCGGTCAGACGCAGGCTGTCTTTCATGCGCAGGGTTTGGCGGATGGCGTTGGCGCGCTTTTGTCTGACTACGAAATAATGCTGCAGTACTTTTTCCCGTGACAGGTTGCGGAAGAACTGCGTGGCCTTGGGGTTCTCGGGATCGGTCAAGACCTGGTCGATCAATATCTGCAAGACCTCGACATCCTCGGGTTGCAGGGTGTCTAAGACCGGGGCTGCTTTGAGGGGAGAATAAAAGATTACGGTTGATAATGAAATTATTAGCAATGATTTTATTGCAGATTTGATTATTCCGTCATTCCGGCGAAAGCCGGAATCCAGACCCTTGCTTTCACGATTCATGCTGGGCCTGGATTCCGGATACCTGCCTGACGGCAGGTTCCGGAATGACGAGGTTAGAATTAAAATCTTATTCATCATGGTTTGCCTCCGCTTTCGATGTTTTCAAGGATGCGTTGAATTTCGTCTAGGAGTCTTAGGGCTTCGACGTCTCTGGCGTTGATCTCCAAAGCGCGGTTGACTTCCAGCAAAGCCATCGGATAACGCTTCTGGGAGATGAGCTTTTTGGCTTTCGAGGTCGCTTTGCGGACTTCGATGGTATCTTTGTCGAATTCTAACGCACGGTTGATCTGGCGGCCGAAGCGCATGGTGAGACCCGCGCGATGGGTGAGTCCAAAATCACCCATGATGGAGAAGCCATAATCGAACTGGAAGCGCTTCATCTTGAAACCCATACCGGCGCGTATACCGGGACCCAGATCTTCGTTGGTCAGGTAGCCGATACGGAATGCAACCAGCGAACTCATCGAGTACTCGCCTCCCAGACTTATGGCCAAGTCGCTATCCACCGCTTTGCGCGCTTCCATGCTCACTACCATAGGGTTGCCCCACAGATAGCGCGTGGCCGCGCTGACGCCAAGCGCATAGGTCGCCGGGAGCTTGCTTTCTTGCTCGTAATACTTGACCCCGGGGCCGATGTTCTTGGCCGCCAAGCCAGCTTTCATGCTGACGTTGTTGATGCTGAAGCGATACAGCAATCCTGTATCTAAAGCGTAAGTCGAGGCGGAGTTGGTTTCCAGGCGTTCTTGCAGATATTTGACCGAGCCGCCGGCAAAGAGCGCGGGGCCTTCTTGGACCAAAGATTGCTGCCAGATGCGGGTGGCATAGGAGCCGGTCAGTAGTAGATCTTGCGCATCGACCTTGCTGGCGCGCGCGCCGTTGGCGTCAAAACCATCGAAGGGCTCGACGCGCAGCAGGTTGATGCTACCCGCTATGGCTCCGATGCCGGACTTAGGGTTGGCATAGCCGACATATTGTTGATTGATACCTTCGACCCACTGGTTGTGCATGAAAGCGACTTCCTGCTGGTTTAAGAGCGCGATGCCGGCGGGATTGTAGTTGACGCTGAAGGCGTCATCGGGGAGCGCTACGCCCTGATCGCCCATACCTACTTGCCGAGGACCCACCGGGATCTTCAAGAAATTGGCGGCCGTGGTTCCCGCTTTACCGGCCGCTGCGCAGGTCGCCATGACGCCAAGCAGTACGCTAGCGGCTGACAGCGCCTTTAGCGCCCTTGTCATATAAGCCGTCAGCGAATTATTCATGTCATTACCAGACAATCATCAATTTCCCGGATT
>JBBTGF010000202.1:0-9541 GCA_038041525.1 Elusimicrobiota bacterium
TGTTCATAGGTTTTGTTCCCGATCGCAGGGAAGTCGCCATGTCAGTTGTTCATACCCCCGCGCTTTTTATGGATCTGGAAACTCCTGGCGATGGCCAGTGTATTGGCCGGGACGTCTCTGGTGATGGTAGAACCGGCTGCGATCAGCGAGTTCTTACCGATCTTCAAAGGTGCGATAAGGTTGACGTTGGAACCGATGAACGAGTCGCTTTCAACCGTGGTCTTGTTCTTGCGCACCCCGTCATAATTGCAGGTGATGACGCCGGCGCCCACGTTGCAGCGGCTGCCGATCTCGGCGTCACCAACGTAGGCTAAGTGGGGGACTTTTGATTCTTCCCCGATATGCGAAGCTTTGATCTCGGTGAAGTTGCCGACTTTCGCTTTGCTGTCTAGATGCGTTCCTGGGCGTAGATGCGCGTAGGGGCCCATGGCGCAATAGTCGGCGGCGGTGGTCTCGCGGATGTACGAGAACATGGTACGTACGTTGTTGCCTAGGGTGGAATCTTCCATATAGACCCCCGGGCCGATAGTGCAGTTCTTGCCGATGACGGTCTTGCCTTTAAGGATGGTGTTAGGATAGATGACCGTGTCTTCACCGATGCGCACTTGCGGTTCGATATAGACGTTCTGCGGTACCAAGACGGTGACGCCTTCCATCATCAGATTCTCCAAGGTCCAGCGTTGCAGGACGCTCTCGGCGCGGGCCAGATCGACACGCGTGTTGATGCCTAAGAGCTCCTCACCGGCATGGGTGAGCCAAGCGCCGATGCGCCCACCCTGCGAGCGCAAAATCTCGAGAGTGTCGGTCAAGTAGTATTCTTTCTTAGCGTTCAATGGTTGAACTTGTGCCAAAGCTGTGAACAAGGCTTCCCGGTTGAAGACGTAGATACCGGAGTTGATCTCATGGACTTGCAATTCCCTGATCGTCGCGTCTTTCTCTTCGACGATCTTAAGCAACGTATTGGTAGGGCCTCTTAAAATCCTGCCGTAACCCGTGGGGTTGGCGAGTTTCGCGGTCAGGCATGTCGCCAGGTTACGCTCCCGGTTATGGAAGGCGATCAGATCGTCTAAAGTCTCTTTCGATACCAGGGGGACGTCGCCGGCTAAGACCATCACGGAGTCGGTCCCTTCCAGCGATTTCTTGGTGCAGGCGACCGCATGCGCGGTCCCGAGAGGTTTGTTTTGGATCGCGAATTCAAGACCCTTGGTCTTAGAGAATTCCTCGAGGATCTTGCCTTTAATGCGGCCTTCTTCGTGGCCTAGGACTACGGTGATCTTCCTGGGTTTAAGCTGCAGCGCTGTACGCAGGATGTAATAGATGATCGGCTCTCCACCGAGCGGATGCAGGACTTTGGGAAGCCGGGAGACCATGCGTGTCCCCTCTCCGGCGGCTAAGATGACGATGCTTAAGTTTTTCAAATGTCACTCCTTGATCAAGCAGTCGTGTGCGGTCCGGACTGTTGTGCGCTTAAAGGCGCGTTGACCGCGATCGCCGACTGCGTTTTTAATCCCGCAGAAAGTCCTTTGATCTCTTCTTCATATGCCGCGAAGACTTTCTGTTCGAACTCATGGCGCAAATCATTGGAGATGGGATGCACGATGTCCCTGTACTTCCCATCAGGACCCTTGCGTGAGGGCATGCACAGGATCAGACCCTTAGTCCCCTGTACGATCTTCATGTTATGGATGACTAATTTATTCTCAAGAGTCATGGTGACGAACGCTTTAAGCTTTTGTTCATTACGTATATAGACCCGTATCTCGGTTATCTGCACCGTCGTCTCCTTAGGTGATGTGACTCATGTAGTACGTCAGAGCGCGAAACTGCGGCATTACCGATAACATAGCGGTCCAGGAGCGGACCTGCTCATCGGAGTCACCGATGGCATAGACGCATGAACCGCTGCCAGACAAAGTCGCAAACCGGGCGCCAGCTAAAACCAAAGTCGCATGCAGACATCTTAATAGAGGATATCTATTAAAAATAACGTCAGCAAACGAATTAAGCGCCATACATCTCCTCCCCCTGCTGTTACTAAAGGCAATGTGCGACCTGTCGCTTAAAATCCCGTATAGTTTATGAAGTACAGTCTCTTTTGTCAATAAAAGACCACCCTGGAAATCTAGGGCCGCATAAGCCATTTTTGTGGATACCGGGAATCCAGGATAGATGATCAATAAGGGTTTTTTAATGTGCAAAACGAGGTCTTTAAGGTCGGAGTCCCCTTTACCTTGGGCATACCAGACGGGAGAGGGTGTCTTGCGGTAGCCAGATCGAGGGTGGCAGGCGATAAAGAACGGGACATCGCTACCGAGCTTTGCAGCAAGGTCGAGTAAGCGAGCGCCGGAGAGGGGAAGTCTGTAGTAGCGGGTTAGCGCGATCAGGGCGCTGGCGGCATTCGAGGAGCCGCCGCCTAGACCGGCGCCGCAGGGGATCATCTTATGCAAAGTCATCTTGACCGGGCGTTCAAGGATGCTGGGGAAGCGGGATGCCAGTAGTCGCCAGGAATCCATGACGATGTTGGTGTCGCTGTCACGGAGCTGCTTACGGCAAGAAAGAGGATAATCATGATTGAAATCGACTTGTAGCGATGAGGCGGCGCCAGGAGCTGGAGCTATGGAGAGAGTGTCGGCTAAGGCCAGACGGGCGAACACGGTGCGCAAGGGATGGAAGCCGTCGCTGCGGCGCTCGCCGACCTCAAGGAAGAGGTTGATCTTCGCCGGGCTAGAGATCCGCAAGTTTTAAATCAGGCGGGAGCTTGAGCCTGAACCCCGCGGGCATCTTGCGATAGTTTGGTAGAGTATTCTTGTTCATTTGCCAGAGTTTGTCCCAGTGCCAATGGGTCCGGTAGAGTTTTTGAGAGATATCCCAGAGATTCTCGCCACGTTTTACTTTGTAGATCGAACGTGTGGACGTTGTTTGGGGCCGTTGCGTAGGAGGCTCCGATGCCGTGGACGTTTGTAGCGGCGACGTTGGGAGCGCCGCTTGCTGCTTGAGCGTCGTTATCTCTTGGTCGAGGGCGCCGATCCGGTTTTCCAGTTCGTCGACTTTCGTCGCGGCTAAAGCCGCGCGTTGAGCGCTTGAGTCGCTGGCGTCTTGTGCGGTTTTGGCGATGAACAGGCAATAGCAGATCAGCACGAAAGCGAACATGAAGACGATGGTGGTCAGCCGTGACATCGCTATATGACACAAAAGTTGGAAGGTCGGCTCAAGTGGTGTTATTTTGAGCGGGCAAGTAGCGCTTGATGATCGAACGGCCAGCGCTTCCTCGGTATCAGTAGGTGGTAGAGTTCCCTAAGCAATCTTCCCGGCAGGCCGCCTGGGGGGGCCTTGCTGTATATCTTACGGCGGACGATATCGAAGCGCTCTTCGATCAGGGTGTTGACTGCCAGTTCTTCGAGGTTGCTCTCAGTACGTTCCTTGTTGAAGGAGAACAGAGAACCTTTCAGCCGGGTCTTGATGAAATCCAGATAACCCTCCACCTGTGCGGCGCTCATTTCTTGAAAAGAGATGGTGTTGATCACCAAGTCGAAGTTAAGACCCGAGAGTTCCGCTAGTTTGAAATTCGGCATCAGGATAAAATCATATTGCCGCCAGCGCGGCGCATCTTGCAGTGTCCCTGCAGTGGCTGCGTCATAGATCCAGAGTTTCTTATCGGGGTTTGCGGCGGACAGATAGTGCGCAGAGATGTAGAGCGCTTCCGGGATGTCTATGATGATATAGGTCGTGTGCTCGCCGAAGATGTGACTTAAGTGGTGAGCCAAAGCGCCCCACCCCGCGCCGATCTCGAGGATGGTCTGGTTGCGGTCGTTGCCGGCAGGTTCCAGGACCCCGGCTTCCCAGAGGAAGCGGATCATCTCTTGATACCTGACAGTATCACGGTTCACCAGATTACCCGCGATCTCGTAGCCGAATTCTCCCAAAATCTCCGGAGGCCGGATGACGAGTCCTATCGGGAGTCCGTCGATGAGTCTTAGGTAGTCATCGACGAAGCGTTGTGGCGGCGTCAGGGCATTGGCTGTGTACATGTTATAGGTCAGCCCTGTGAAGTGGTAACAGTGATGGCGTAGATTCGCCATCACTTTAGGGTAATTCTCGTATAGATAAGCCATGGGTGCGAAGATGCGGTGATTGAAGTCGCTTAAGCCGATACCGGGGTCACCGGCAGCTTGAGCAAGCAGACGGTCCCGTAGGCGGAACAATCCGGTGACCTGTTCGTGGATGGTACGCATGCGATTAGGATTTTAATCTATTTTAGACATGCCGGGTTACGCGCGCGCTTCGGCTATTGATAGTTCGATTAAAATGATAATCTTCAATGATTCTGCGCGTATAAGATCGTCGTTAGGATGTCACGGAGGGTGGAGTGCAGGGAATCATCGAGTGTCAGCGGTCGTGGCGCGGGGCTTGGGCATGAGACGGCATTACCCGTTGGCGCTTGATACCATCGATGATAAAGACATCGATCGGCTGATACGTTGGCTCAAGCGGGGACCCCGTCTGACTCAAGGAACCGTGGTCGCCGAGTTTGAATCGGCATGGAGCCGGTGGGCGGGCAGGAAATATTCGGTTTTTTGCAATTCAGGCTCATCGGCGAATCTGTTGAGCTACTACGCTTTATTGCTCTCGGGACGGCTGAAGAACAACAAGGTTATCGTCCCAGCGGTCGGCTGGGTCACTTCGATCGCTCCTGCGATCCAATTCGGCTTCAAGCCTATCATGTGTGAAGCCGATCCCGATACTTTCGGCTTAGACCTCGGCCATCTTGAGCGGCTGCTCAAACGTCACAATCCGGCGACAGTGGTCTTGGTCCAAGTATTGGGCGTGGCGCATAAGATGCGAGAGATGATGGCGCTTAAAAAACGATATGGGTTTCATCTTATCGAGGATGCTTGTGCCGCGATCGGCGCTGAATATAAGGGGAAAAGAGTCGGGAGTTTCGGAGAGCTGGCGAGTTTTTCGTTCTATTTCGGTCATCAGATGTCGACGATCGAAGGGGGGATGGTCTCTACCGATGATGCGCGACTCGACTCTTTGTTGCGTATGGCGCGCGCGCATGGTTGGAGTAAAGACCTTGACCGAGCGACGCAGCAGCGTCTGGTGCGCCGCTATAAGGTCGATGATTTCAATGCACCGTTCGTTTTTTATCATCCAGGTTTCAATGTGCGTTCGACCGACCTTAATGCCTATATCGGATTAGGTCAACTCGCAAAGCTTGATTGGATCATCCGCCGCCGTGAGGAGAACCACGCGCGTTACCTGCATAACTTGCAGGGCAGATTCTATGCGCAAAGACCCGAACCGGGAAGCCGTGTTTGTAGTATCCATTTCGGTATGCTCACCAAGGACGTCGAGGAGCGTAAGACGATCGTCAAGGCGTTGACGCGTCATGGGATAGAGACGCGCATGTTCTCAGCGGGGAACCTGGGGTTGCATCCATTCTGGAGTGAGCGCTATGGCAGGGCCAGTTTTCCGATGGCCGACCGGATCCATCATTGCGGGATGTTCCTGCCCAATCATCCGTCGCTAAAGGTCGCCGATATCGATCACATCTCACAGGTGGTGCTCAATGCCGTCAAAAAAATCTAAACATACTGATGCGCATGTGCTGATTACGGGAGGCGGGGGCTATATCGGCTCCGTCTTGACCCCGGCGCTCTTGGCGCGCGGTTATCGGGTGACCGTTTTGGATAATTTCATGCATCGTCAGACCGGACTCGCCGGGCTCTGTCATCTGGACGGTTTTGAGGTGGTACGCGGGGATTGCCGTGACCGTAGCGTGCTTACCGGCTTGCTTAGACAGGCAGATATCATCATCCCGCTGGCGGCTATCGTTGGGGCGCCTGCTTGTCAGCGTGATCAGGTTGCCGCTACTACTACGAACCTCGATGCCATCAGATTATTGTGTCGCTTGAGTTCAAGATCGCAAAGGATACTGTTCCCGGTGACGAATTCCGGTTATGGGATCGGCGAGAAAGACAAGGCTTGTACGGAAGCGTCTCCCTTACGACCCGTTTCCTTATATGGCGTCACCAAAGTCAAAGCGGAAGCGGCCATCTTAGACCGGGGTAACGCGATCACGTTGAGGCTCGCCACGGTCTTTGGCGCGTCGCCGAGGATGCGTCTTGATCTACTGGTCAACGATTTCGTCTGGCGCGCGGTGACGGACAGGGCGGTCGTGTTGTTCGAGGCGCATTTCAAAAGGAATTACATCCATATCAGAGACGTGGCGGAAGTCTTCCTGCATAGTATGAAGGATTTTGGGCGCATGAAGGACAAGTCTTACAATGTCGGTCTTGAAGACGCCAATCTTTCGAAAGCGGAGCTTTGCCGCAGGATCAAAGACAAAGTCCCTGGCTTCGTCTATCTGGAGGCGGCTGTCGGAGAGGATCCGGATAAGCGTGACTATATGGTCTCTAATGCCCGCATGCTCGCAACTGGATTCCGACCGCGTTTCAGTCTGGATGACGGCATCGACGAACTCATCAAGTGTTACAGGATCATCAGCAGGAGCGAGCATTCGAATGTTTAAAGGTAAAAAGGTACTGGTCACCGGGGGTACGGGGATGATCGGTATCCCTTTAGTCCGAATGCTCATCGAGCAAGGCGCCAGGGTGCGGAGCGTTTCTTTGGATGATGCGTCAAGGTCCCATCCGGATGCGGAGTTCCTGCGTCTTAATCTGATGCAGATGGATAATTGTCTTAAAGCTTGCGAGGGCATGGATTTCGTGTTCCATCTGGCGGGCATCAAGGGTTCTCCTGCCATGACTGCGGCCAAGCCTGCGAGTTTTTTCGTACCGACGTTGACGTTTAGTCTCAATATGATGGAAGCAGCTCGGCAACAGCGCGCCGGAGGGTATCTCTTCACTAGCAGTATCGGCGTTTACGCGCCGGCCGAGCGGTTCCGTGAAGACGACGTATGGAGCTCGTTCCCATCCAAGAACGATTGGTTCGCAGGTTGGGCGAAACGCATGGGGGAGTTGCAAGCCCAAGCTTATGCCATCGAGTATGGCTGGAAGAACATCGTGATCGTACGTCCGGCCAATGTCTATGGGCCTTATGATAATTTCGATGCGGCTAACGCCATGGTCATCCCTTCGTTGATCCGGCGTGCGCTAGACGGTGAGGACCCTTTGGTCATCTGGGGTGACGGTTCGCCTCTCCGGGATTTCATCCATGCCCGGGATGTCGCTCGGGGCATGCTCATCGCGGCTGAGCGCGGTACGGGGCAGACGCTCAATCTTGGAAGCGGCAAAGGAACCAGTATCAAGCAGGTCTCTGAAGCCATAACGGTCAATCTTGAGCGTAAACCGAAGATCGTCTGGGATAAGAGTAAGCCCATGGGTGACCAGATAAGATTGATGGATGTCACTAGGGCGCAGAACCTGGGATTTTGCGCGTCTATCACCTTGCAAGAGGGTATCCGCGAGACGATGGATTGGTACCGGTCCAACAAGGACAGACTGCACGATCGTTACAATGTCTTCACCGACGGAGTCGTGACATGATACGCGGACAGAAGATATTCGTTGCCGGCGGGACCGGTTTGGTGGGCGCCAATCTTACCAAACGGCTCCATGACCTCGGCGCCCAGGTATCGGCAAGTTATCATGAGAAAAAGCCGGATTCCCTTGAGGCGGCGTACCGGCGCTACGACCTGACGCAACTTAAGGATTGTCTTGCCGCCACTGAAGGTCAAGATGCCGTGTTCATCTGCGCGGCACAGACGTTCGGGGCCAAGATCATGAAGGAGAACCCGACCGCGTTGATACTGCCCAATCTGCGGATCAATTCCGGCTTATTGGAGGCCTGTCGCATCAATCATGTAGCCAAGACGGTCTTCATCAGTAGTTCCACGGTCTATCAGGAGGCGCCATATCCGATCAGGGAGGATGAGCTTGATTTGAACAAGCCCACACACCCGCTCTATATGGGCGTCGGCTGGATGAAGCGCTACATCGAGCAGCTTGCTAGTTTTTATGTGAAACGTTATGGCATGAAGATCGCTATGGTGCGGCCGACGAACATCTACGGGCCGCATGATAAGTTCGATGATGACAAGTCCCACGTTCTGCCGGCGTTGATCAAGCGGGCGCTCGCCAAGGAGACTCCTTACGTGGTTTGGGGCACGGGTGATGCCGTGCGCGACTTCCTCTTCGTCGAGGATTTTGTCGAGGACCTTATCGGCGTGCTTGAAGATTGTTGCACCGGGGAGCCCGTCAATGTCGCTAGCGGGACGGCGATCACCATCAGAGAAGCGGTCGGTGTCATCCTCAAAGTCTGCGGGCATCAGGTCGTGGCGGTGTATGACCCGTCTAAGCCTGATGCTATCTCGTATCGCATGATTGACACGAAAAGGTTCGAAGGGTTGTTCGGTAAAAGGACGCGGACCGGTTTCGCTGCGGGTATCCAGAAGACTGTCGATTGGTACAAAGCATCCTTGGGCGCCAGATATAAAGAACCTAAAATATCACGATGCGAATAAGATCAGGTAAAAGACCAGCGTTCAAACGGGTCCTTATCACCGGCATCGCCGGATCGGGCGGGAGCTACCTGGCGGAGTCTATCGCGCAGACGCAGCCGGGCGTCGAGATCCATGGTATCTCACGGTGGCACTCGACGATACAGGGCGGTAATCTTTGCGGTTTATCCGGCAAGATCACCTTGCATGAGTGCGATCTCACTGATATGAGTTCTGTGTTGTCTACGTTGCGCCGGGTAAGACCTGATGCCGTGTTCCATCTGGCATCGCATGCCAACGTGCGCGCTTCCTTCGACACCCCGCTTGCGGTGTTGCAGAATAACATCAACGGCACCGTCAATCTTCTCGAAGCGGTCCGACTCAACGGCAGCGATCCGACTATCCAGATCTGTAGCACCTCGGAAGTTTATGGCCAGGTCAGGCCGCACGAGACGCCGATCGGCGAAGACAGCGTGCTGCGTCCGGCGAGTCCGTACGCGGTATCTAAAGTGACTCAGGATCTGCTTGGGTGGTCGTATTTCTTGAGTTACAAGATGAAGATCATCCGTACGCGGATGTTCGCTTATATCAACCCCAGGCGCACGGATCTTTTTGCCACTTCGTTCGCTAGGCAGATCGCGCGTATCGAGCACGGTTTACAGAAAGAGCTGACGCATGGCAACCTTGATTCGGTACGGACATTGATCGATGTCAGAGACGCGATGGAAGCTTATTGGGTAGCTTTACAGCGTTGCCTGCCGGGAGAAGCGTACAATATCGGCGGCAATACCGTCATCACGGTTGGTGAATTCCTCGAGCGGTTGATCAAAAAGAGCACGGCGCGGATCAAAACCAGGCTCGACCGTGATCTGTTGCGGCCGGCGGATGTGACGCTGCAGATCCCTGATTTGAAGAAGTTCATCGCGCAGACGGGTTGGCAGCCCCGTTATGACGTCAGTGAGAGCATCGACCATTTATTACAACACTGGAGACGGCAGGCCGCTCTTGAGGCCGCGGCAAAAAAAACCAGATGAAAGAAAAGGCTTATCGTTCGCTTTATTTGATCCGCCGCGCCGAAGA
>JBBTGF010000203.1:0-3380 GCA_038041525.1 Elusimicrobiota bacterium
CGATGAGCATGAAGATGATGACGAGCACCAGGCACACGTCGACTAAGGGTGTGACGTTGATGCTGGTGATCGGGCCTTCGCCCTCGTCCACGCGTTTCTTAGACATAGTCTAAGGCGGCCGCCGTTCTCCTATTTGCCCGCTATCTGGACTAAGAGTCTGATCTGGGCGGTCTCCATGTCGACGGAGATATCTTTGATGCGTTTGAGGAAGTAGTTGTAGAAGACGACCGCGGGGATGGCTACCGCCAAACCTCCGGCTGTCGCCACTAAGGCTTCCGAGATGCCGGCGGCGACGACGCTGGGTCCCGATGAACCTGATAAGGCTAGGTCACGGAACGCCTTGATGATGCCGATGACTGTGCCAAAAAGTCCGATGAATGGGGCGGTGTTACCTAAAGTGCCTAATATGCCGAGGTAATTTTCCATCTTCAGGCGTTGCTCCATGCGCGTGGCGGTGGTCAATTCTTCGATGTGCGCGCGCGGCCGGGCGTGGTTAAGCAGGGCGGTCTTGGCCACTTCGGCCACCGGCGTTTTTATCTGCTCACAGAAAGCCGCGGCGTCCTTGTATTTGCCGTCTTCGAGGTATTTTTCGATGGCCGCGAGCAACTCGGAGCTTTTCGACGCGATCTTCCTGAAATACCACCAGCGCTCCAGGCTGAAGGTGATCAGCAACATCGAACAGGCGAACAGGATGACGAGCGTGAAGCTCGACTTGAGCATTTCCAAGAAATCAATGTTCAATTCCATGCCGTTTTTATAGCTTTTTTTGCGGGCGGTGTCTGCGTTTATTTCAGGAAGACGTCGGGATGGTTGGCGCGGATGTAATCCATGCGGGCGCGCGCGGCGTCGGCCCATTCTTTCTTGGGGGCGGAACCGGCGATCTCCTGATAGACGCGCACGGCCTCTTTCCACAGCTCGCTCTTCTCGTAGAGGTCGCCTAGTTTGACCCCCGCGTTGACGCGCCAGGGGCTCTTGGGCGGCAGCGTGGCCATGACTTTCTCATATTCCATGATGGCCGAACTGTCGGAGCCTTGCAGTAGATAGCTTTCGGCGATCAGGTTGGTGATCTCCCCATAGTGTTCATCCGCCGGGTCGATGCCCTTGCGTATCTCATCATAGAGCTTGATCGTTTGCGGGTAGTTCTTTTGCTTGAGGTAGACGTCGGCTAATTCTTCGTGCGCCTTGCTCTCTTTGGCCTTAGCGGGGAAGGACTTGATGTATTCATTCAAGGCCGCTTGCGCCTTCTCCCATACCTTGGCTTTCTTATAGGCCAAAGCCGCGTTAAAGTAGGCGCCCGCCGCGTATTCCGAGTTCGGGAATTCCCGCGTGATGCGCTCGAAAGCGAAAGCCGCGGGCTCGTAGTTATCGAGTTTGAAGTAGGCGCCACCGATACGGAAGAGCGCGAAGGCTGCGTTCTCGCTTTTCGGAAAATTCAAGGTCAAGCGTTCGAAGGCACTTGCCGCTTGGCCATGGAATCCTTGTTGGTAGTAGGCTTCACCTAGCATGTATTCTTTTTGCGCCAGCCTGCCTGCGGCGAGGAATTTACCGCCTAAGTCTTCGAGGGCTTTGGAGGTCTTCTCCCAATCCTGCATGTTGAAATAGTGTTGTGCCACGCGCAGTTGCGCTTCGGCGCCGATGGCGCTCGTATTACCCAGCATCTTGGCGATGATGTGGAGACCGTCCAAGGCTTGTTCTTGCGATTTCTTGTCGTCAAGCAAGGAGGTCAGGAAATCCAGGGACTCTTCGGCATGTTTGTTCTCCGGGTGGTCCAAGATGACTTTCTGGAATTGTTCGAGCGCTTTGCCGGATTGTTGCGCGTTGAAATAGCTCTGTGCGATGCGCAGTTTAGCTAAGACCAGTTCGTTGTCATCGGGGTACTTTTGGATGATGTCCTGGTACATGGCGATGGCGTTGTCGTATTTCTGCGCCCGGAAATAGGTGTCCGCTATCTTCCAAGAGGCTTGCCGGGTGGCGGGGCTCTCGGGGAATTGCTTTTGTAAGCTCTCCCAAGTCTCGATCGCTTGGCCGTGGAAGTTGAGTTGGGAATAGCATAGACCGATGCGCAGGTAGGCTTCCGGCGTCATCGGGTCTTGCGGGTTCTCGCGCGTGAATTTCTCGAGTTTCTCTAAAGCCTCGGTATATTTCTTTTGGTTGAAGAGGATATTGCCCATCTCGAAATCATTGCGGCGGGTCAAGCCCGGGGTGTCTGTGGCGCCTGCCATTTGAGCCAGCAAGAGGTTGCGCTCCTTCTGGGCTTCTTCGTTACGCCCGAGCTTGAACAGGGACCACGCGAGTCCGTCTTGCGCGTAGAGCGCCGAGGGACTGGTCGGATGGAATTTAAGGATGGTCCTGTAGACATTGGAGGCTTCCGTGTAGAGGTTCGAACGGAAGTACGCTTCGGCGATATAAAGATAAGTCAAGGCGCGCCAGAGGCTCGGGCTTGGAGGGTAGTTGTTGAGGAGGAGATGGTAGCCGGAGATCAGTGACCCGTGGTTTTTGTCTAACACCATGGCGCGGTTGGCCAGGGCCATCGCCGCCTCCGCGGTCTCACCGGGGAACGCGGCGTCGACTGTCTTTTGATAGGCGGCTACCGCGGCCGCGTATTTTTTCTGTTTTGCGTAGACGTTGCCTAAAAGTAGATAGGCCTGCGGTATGAGGTTGTGCAAGGGGTAGGAGGCGATCATTTTCTTTAAGTTCGCCTCGCTCGACGCGTAGTCGCCTTCGAGGTGGTAACACCAAGAGAGTTTGTAGAGCGCGTTAGCCGCGAAGGCGCCGTCAGCATAGTCGCTGGCGACTGTACCATAGGAGAAACTGGCGTCGCGCAGACGGTTCTCCTTAAGGTAGCTCTCGCCGATGATGTAATTAGCCCATTGCGAGAATTCGTCTTTGACTGCGGTTTTGGCGTCGATGGCGTCTTTGAGCATGTTGCGCGCTTCGGTATAGGATTGCCGGGTATAGAGGCCTAGGCCGATCTTGTAGCGCGCGGCGCGGGCGTAGGGGCTTTCCGGGTAGAGTTTGAGGAAATTCTCGAAGCTGGTGTTGGCGCTCAAGTAATCCTTGGCTTCGAAGAAGGAGTCGGCAAGCAGGAAGTAGGCCTCCTGCGTGAAGGGCTGTTCGGGGAAGTTCTGGATGATCTCTTGGAATTTTTGCGTCGCTAGGAGCGGCTTGGCGAGTTCGATCAAACCTCTGCCTGTGTAGAAGAGGCTGGCTGCGCTGTGGTGGCGGATGCCTTCGAAGTCATGGACTGCGTCGTCGAAACGCCGCTGTGCGTAGGACGCGAGACCTTGCAGGTAAAGCACGTAGTCCATTGTCCCATACGCGGAGTTACCCGTAGTGAGTTTGGCGAGGGTCGCCTTCGCCGGTTCCCAGGAATGCAGCAT
>JBBTGF010000204.1:0-1833 GCA_038041525.1 Elusimicrobiota bacterium
AAGAAAGTCAAAATGTAACATGTCGGGAATTAAGTATTGTGTCCCCCGATCGCCGTCGCCGATCCGCAGGCAGGATCTCAGAAACACCACCACGGATGGATCGTGAAAGATCCTTTCTGGTAACTTTGGTCTCCCCCGTAACACAGGATGCCTGACCGATCGGGTTGATCGCGCAAAGCAAGCCACCACTGCATATCCTTAAAAAATTCAGTATTGACCGTTTTCGCTGATTTGATCTCCAGCGGAACGAACCCGTCACCGAGATCGACGACCACGTCGATCTCATGACCGACGTGGTCGCGCCAAAAATACAACGGCGCCCTCCGGCCAAAATTCGCGAACATCTTATATAAACCGGATACGACAAAAGTCTCGAAGATGGCCCCGCGCAACGGATGCGCAGCGATATCTTGGGATTTACGCACCTCTAGAAGATGGCATAACAACCCCGTATCCAAAAAATAAAGTTTAGGCGCTTTGATCAACCTTTTATTGAAATTTCTAAAGTAAGGCGGCAACAGCCGGACGATAAAGCTAGCCTCAAGGATACCGATCCAAGAATGCGCCGTTGGCGAGGATATGCCGGCGTCATTGGCCAGAGATGAAAAATTGAGGATCTGGCCGGAACGTCCGGCGCATAACCTTAAAAATCTCCGGAAAGCGCCCAGGTCGCCGATCTTCAAAAGATTGCGCACATCTCTTTCGACATAAGTTTGCACATAGGCTGACAACCAATCATTAGCATCGAGCGCCACGTCTTGAAGCCTGGGGTAAAAACCCCTAAAAATAATCTCGTTAAGACTGGCGGCGGGTCTGCGGGCTACGCTATCGCGCAATAAGGCATCCTCAGGATCAAGGACCGGCGCGCCGACGACCTCGGCTAATGATAAAGGGAGCAGCTCCATGATCGCCAATCGTCCCGCCAACGTCTGCGACGCTTGCGACATAAGAAGAAAATGCTGTGATCCGGTCAATATCCATTGCCCACCCCGCCCATCCTCATCGATCATTTGTTGCAAATAGGAAAGTATCTGTGGAGCGCGTTGCACTTCATCTAAAATGGCGGGGGCGTCGTATTTCTTCAAAAACCCCCTTGGATCATTGAGGGCAAAATCAAGCTCATCGGGATTTTCCAAGGAAACATAACGATGTTTCGGGAAGGTTCTTCTCACCAACGTCGTCTTCCCCGATTGCCTTGGACCGGTCACAAGCAGAGCGGGCATGGTTTTAGCGATTGCAACGATTTTATTGGCAAGATGCCGCTCGATCCCCAAAGTAGCCATCTTTTTGAGAATAGCAGATAGACTGGATTATTACAAATATAAAATTCAATTTTAAAATTACACATCAAGCCGCTCGGGGGGTCTCGGGGGACACAATACTTAATTCAGCTTCGCAAAAGAACGTCCTTTGGCGACGGCTTCCACGTTGGGTTATATGATGCGGATGACCTGGTAACACGACGCGGGCGATCCTTGCCATCACTTAGTTACACGGCAAGAAAGTCAAAATGTAACATGTCGGGAATTAAGTATTGTGTCCCCCGATCCAGAAACGTTATGTTTTCCCCAGGGGGTAGATCGATGGCATCGGTTATCGAGGTTGGCAACAGCGTCAACCACGGTTGACTCGCGGTGATTTCCGGCTCGACATCTTCCAAAACCACGCCATTATCCGCCGCGTTGCCAATGGGCATGGAAAAGCTGATAGTATCGCCGACCTCGATGACGCCCTGGGTATTTTTTAGGGCATACACCGCCGACGAACCAGCCAGCAATCTGGCAAAAAATATACAGATTCCCCCTACTCCCCCTCTCATGGTTTTAATTCCTC
>JBBTGF010000205.1:0-8566 GCA_038041525.1 Elusimicrobiota bacterium
AGAGTGTAGAACGCGTAACCAGGAGGATGCGCGACGTTCAAACGTGCCGCAGCCAACGCGAACTCGCCGGCATCACGATAAGGCGCCAAGGTCCCGCAGCAATGATAGAGCAGGATGACGAAAACGCCTGTGCACAACAAAACGACAGTACGCAGGCGCACGGCAACAGACGTCTCCACAGCACAGATGATAGAGAAAAATTAAGCTAGATGTTACGGTCATTTGTCATTGCGAGCGTAAGCGAAGAATCCTCCCTGTCATTCTGAGGCGCCATCGGCGCCGAAGAATCAATAAAGGATCTTCTTGATAGATCCTTCGCTTCGCTCAGGATGACAAGGGGACTGTTCGGGATGACAATAACTAACGCTTCATCCAGGGATAGAAGCCCTGTTCGTCGAGCTTGTCGCGCAATCTGCGCTGCGCATTCTCCGTGGTCTTTAAGCGGATAGTGAAGAAGAACTCTCTGACGAACATCCTTTCGCGGAAGATCAACTCGATGAAGAAATCATGTGTATGCGGCATCAAGACGAGTTCTTTATCGAAGAAATCCAACTTCTTCACCCGGCCTGAAAGCTTCTCGGTCTTAGCCGTATAAAACCCGCGCCAAGTGAACTGCACGCTGTCGAACCATCGGCCGAGAGGGAATTCGCCGATGATAGCAGGTACCACTTCATTGGGTTTACGGTTATCGTAAAAACCCGATGTCGTCAAGCTGATAGGCCCTAAAAACTGACTAAGACTCACGCTGTGAGTATATTTACGATTGAAAACCTCATAACCGGTAGTCCAACCAAAACTCCCCTTCGCCAGCGGACCGATCAAGGTACCAAAAACCGGTTCTAGGTTCTGCGTCCAGTCAATAAGCTGCGTACCTGGAATCCTAGGAAAGTTATAAGCGGAACGCATGAACATCATGCCTCCGAGCGGCAAATGGCTGAAATTATATCCCTCCAGACGCTTGATATCCAACCCCTTGTCCACCGCCTTAGTATCCTGGCGCAGGCTGTTAGGCTCTGTCCTCCAACCTTGGGTGTAGCTCAAAGTCAGATTAAGCAATCGTCCAGGGCTCACGAGTACGCTCCCCGTGCCATTGTAACGGCTCTGGGCGAACGACTCCTGGTTCGTCAAAGACGTATCTGTCACATAATAATGACTGAAACCAGTTCCCAAGCTTCCCGATATGATGCGCGTGAAAGGCAATCTCCATGGTCGCATCAAGTTGAGCGATCCCGTATCCTCCCAGCGATCGAAGATGACGGCATCTGCCGCCGCGCTCGTACGACTGCGACGCTCCCTTACCGCGGCGTTCCCAGATAAATAGAACGCGGAACCGAACATGTTCACCGGACTCATGATGGCCTCAAGGCTCGGATAAACACGCTCGACGCTGCGGAACCGTCCCGAAACGTTATCGAATCCCCAACGGTCATCATAGACGCTACGCAAAGTCCAATAGGAGCGGCTCCAATTCAAGGCCAATGAAGAATACAGGTCAGGGGTCACCCTTTCAGGGTTCTCCCTGCTATAAAAATTATTGAAATTCGGGTCTCGCTGGTAACGCAACGTGCCCTGGGATGAGAACCCCGACCCCAGATCGAAATATCCGTCACCGCGCACATCCCACTGACGCAAGCCCGATGGTTCTTTGATGGTATAGGTATAGAATGCGATCCTGCGCCTGTCCGTGTCACGATAAAGGATCTCCGGACCGTAACCCATATCGATCTTGGAGAAATAATCAAGATGCATGCGCATGTAAAGCCGCTCGCGCAGCAACGGATAGGCAATGACCGAACGCACGTACTTACCCTCGCGGCCACTGCGCCCGGGGTCTAAATACACGGTCGGACGCACCCGGTCCGGATTGATCGACTTGGTGAAATATGGCCAATAAAAGACCGGAATAGGACCGATGAAGAAGATGGCATGCGTCAAAGCGATATGTGAATCAGGCCTGATCTTACCGCTCCAAGAACGGATCTGGTAATCCGGATGCGGATGGTCGCATGAGGTAAAACGCACCCGTTTGGCGCGATAAAGGTCCTGATTGCCTTTCAGATTTTTAGCGCGGAACCGCCAGAGGCTGTTCTTCATCTCCCCCTTGGCGCCCTCTGGCCACTCGGCGATATTGGTGGAAAAATCCATGATGACACGTTCCCCGCGCATGCGCATCGACGGGTCATCGAGCAACAGGTCTCCGCGCGCCACGGCGCGACGCGTCGCGGTACTAAACACCAGGCTCTGTCCCGTCAATGTGCGTGAATCGCGGCTGACGCTGAAACCCTCTTGCAGATAGGCCAGGCCCTTTTCTTCGTCGTAAGTAAGATGCTGGGTCGAATAGATGACGGGGCTATCGTCGGCGCCCATGAAGGACCCGGCATTGGCATCATGCCAAGAAAATAGGTAAAACGCTATGAGTACAAGATATGGACGCAAAAAACGCCGTACAAGCACAATCAATTATACTTTCAGCCCTGCTACTGTCTTCTACCCTTGAAGGCGTCTGTCTCGATCTCGGATTCAAAGAAAGCCTGGGCCGCGGTTCACAATCCACCTCCACAGCGGAAGAAGACTCGAACGGTAAATTCACCTTCAGGCGTCACCGGGTCGATATCGCAGCCGAAGGACCCGCGACTACGCTAAAAGCTGACGTGACCCATCATCGCAAAGACTACAGCGGCGACGGCCCCGATTCCACCATGCAAGAGGCAACGGTCGCCATCTCCGATAACCGCCAAGGCAAAGCTACGGCTTACCGCGCTGGCGGCAGCTTCGCTTGGCGTCAACGCAAGTTCGACGCGCTACCGAGCCAAGACTATCGGCAGATGCAAACCGGCTCACACATCAAATGGGACAACGGCCTGGAAGGCGAGGCTGCCTTCACGCAGATCGCCTACCCGCATGACACCAACCAACGCAAACTCTCCGCTAAGGCGAAAAGGCGGCTAACCTTCAGCGACTGGCGTCTGGATAGCACGGCCAAAACCGAGCGCCATTGGGCTTCGCAGCGCAGGAAGTTCAAGACAGAAGGCGCTCTAAGAGCCACTATCGACCCGGACCATCCCCGCTGGGATCATTTCAGCCTGGCGTTACGCGCCGGGCAAGGCGATAGTAAGACCTTAGATGGACGCGAAGACGACGTCGACTTCATATTCTCCGAAGTCAGCCTATTCAGCCGTCACCCTGTCGCGCCGGACCACGCCGTGACACTGGAGACCGATTATCGCAGCAAGCGCGATACCGGGGCCGCCTACGACCATCACGGCGGCCATGTCGAGTCATCCTGGCGCCACCTCGCGCACTTGAGCCAACGCCGTCTGCGCTTGGAGCCCTTCGTCGGATTCAAGCGCATGATCTTCACCGAGACCGCGGCGCTGACCTACACGAAACGCACGTTGGGAGCCCGCGCGCAGCTAAGCGACATCGGGGACTGGAAACTATCCGGCGAGAGCAAGTTCGACCTGTATGATCATGCCGATGAGCGGCGCAGCCACACCCTCATGTCGAACTCACTCGAGATGGACCGCGATCTCGGAGCTTTGAATCTAGGTTTTGGCCTACGCAACCGCGGGGATCTGGTATCCGCTAACGCGCAAGTCAGACTTGAGCTTTGAGCAGACCGGCGACATGTTCAGCGAAGGGCATTGATGAAGTAAACCCCGGAGAGACCGCGTTTAATACGTGGACAGCGCCCTCGGCGGTGATGACAAGCATATCATCGACCATCTTACCGTCACGGCCGACCAATTGCGCCCGGTTGCCCGCCTTCCCGGCCGAAAAATCATCCACCACCGCGCCGCGCACAAGCAAAGCCGCGTCTCTGGCAAACGCGTCTCTGCTTAAAGAAAGTTCTATCTGTTTGAGCGCCAGCCGCTGAAACGACGGTTGCCCCATCAACGCCAAGAAATTCCGGCTTAGCAACATCTGCAATGTCTCCATGGCATGGATATCCCATGGATGATAAGATTCGCGCCCTAACGCCAGCATGGCGTTAGGCCCGATCGCGGTACGGCCATCGATCTTCTTGGTCCAATGCACGCCCAAGAAAGGATACTTCAGATCCGGTACGGGATAGACCATGGAATTGATGATCCCTGATTTCTCGGGCCGGATATAGAAATATTGCCCCCGGAACGGGAAGATCGAGAACCCAAGCCCCACGCCCTGCATATGCGCGATCTTGTCGGCGTACAGCCCGGCGCAATTGACCAGCAATCGCGACTCGAACGTCTCGGTGGCGCCACCGCCGTGACGGATGCGCACCTGCCAAGCACCCCGCTGGCGCTCGATCGCGTCGACTTCGTGCACGAAATAAAAATGGACGTTCTTTTCCCTGGCTTCCTGCGCTAAGCTCCTGACGAACGCCTTAGTATCGACGATGGCTCCGGTCGGCGCATGCAGGGCACCCACGCCTTGGGCATTGGGCTCTAAAACCTTGAGAGTCTTGGCATCGACACGGCGCAAACCCGGGACACCGTTCTGTGTGCCGCGCTCGAAGAGTTCGTCCAATATCTTTTCCTGTCCGGCATCGAGCGCCACCACCACGGTACCCGTCGCTAGATAGAGGATCTTATTGGTCTGGCAATACTCGCTCAAACGCCGATTGCCCTCGACGCAGAATCTGGCTTTCAAGCTTCCCGGTTTGAGATTGAAACCAGCATGCACCACGCCCGAATTGCGGCCGCTGGTATGCCAAGCGCACGCGGCTTCCTTCTCAAAGACGGCGACTTTGAGCTTCGGGTCATCCTGCGCTATCGCGCGTGCCACCGCAACGCCGATGACGCCGGCGCCGATGACAGCGACATCATAAGACATCGTCAGCATCCTCCTGAAAAAATCATGTGCCCACTGGGAATCGAACCCAGATCCTTGCCTTCGGAGGGCAATACTCTATCCATTGAGCTACGGGCACGATTATCTGTCATATCTGAAAGCGCCGGAGACGATCTTAACGAACATCGGTTCAGTAAAATTGTTGCGCATCACATCAGGGTCCGCCTCGCCCAATACCACGATCTTGTCGACAGCCGCGCTCTCCCTGGGGGCAAGCCCTGCGATCTCGGCGGCAGTGAAATAACCGATGAAATTACCCACCACCACCGCTTTGCCGCGTGATGCGGCTTCGGAACCGCTGATAGCGGAGTGCCGGGCCATCCAATCGACGACGCGCCAGTTGTAGCGGGCGGGTAAGCCGCTTAAGACATGCGCGCGCACCACCGGTCCGACAGTCTTTTTAAGCAACGGCTTCTGCGCCAGAAAAAGCGCGGCAGAGAACACCGGAGCCAATACTAAGTAAGCCATAAAGGAGAGGACTTTCTTCCAGGCCGCCAGCCACGGTTGCACCCACCAATAATCGAAATACGCCCAGAACAGGAAACCGGAGAGCGACACGAGCAAAGAGACAAACTGCCACAAGGGCATCAGGCCCAAATAACTCAGATTAGACCAGACTTCCCTATGTTCCAGAAAGAACCAGCCAAGCTTGCAGGCGGTGAGCACGAGTGAAAAGAACATCACCAGGATGAGCGCCGAGAATAAAAACGCGAAACCTCTAAAGATCTTAGCCATATGACACCAGTCTATACTATTGGTCTTAAGTCCTAATATGATTTTACCCTAAAGACCCTGGGTACGGCAGAGTCGTGTTGCTACAATCAAGTCAATGAGAAAACTATCTAGCGGACAGTTCCTCTTTGTCTTGGCGATGACCTTATCGGGTTCCATTGGAACCTCCGCTGCCTGGGGCCGCGTCGGCCATGAGATCGTCATGGTCAACGCCGTCGAACTGCTCACCCCGGAACTCCGATCGTTCTTCAAGGGGCGTAAAAAACGTTTGAACTACTATGCCGACGTCCCGGACATCTCTTGGAAAACGCGCGAATCCTATCCCCTGGAAGGCGGCACCCATTACGTCAACTCCGAGCATTTTAAACTTTCACCCTTTGACGACAAATTCCCTTCCGAGATCGCCGAAGCGCGCCTGCTCTTCGTGGCGCCGGTGGACAAACCAAAAATGACCTTCGAACAAAATGGCACATTGCCATGGCGCGCCAAGCAGTTCCATACGCTACTCACCGAGAGTTTTGAACGCGCGGGGAAACAGGAAGCCACCAGGTTCGACGTTGAAACCGTGCGCTTGCGTAGCGGCCTGCTCTCACACTACATAGCTGACGCGTCGCAGCCTTTACATTCGACCATCGACCATAATGGCAAACTCTCCGGTCACGAAGGCATCCATTCGTATCTGGAAGGCAAGATCGTCGGTGAACTCGCCAAAAACCATAAGCTGCGTGAGAGTTCGTTAGAAGTAGCGTTAAGCAAGAACGGCTCCTGGGCGCGCATCACCGATCCCGAAAACCCTGCCCGCTTAGCGCTCAATATCCTCAAAGACAGCAATCCGCTCATCGCCAAAATCTATGAACTGGATGACCGCTACGCCATCCTGCAAGGCAAGCCCCTCGATCTGGCGACCGAAGCGCTACGCCGCAAACCGCCCGCTGAAGTAGCGCCTCATTTCGCAAAGTTACTCGCCGAAAGGCTGGCCTTAAGCAGCTCGGCACTGGCGCGCCTGATCGAACACGCGTGGCTAAAAGCCGGAAAACCCGCACTGACAGAAACCCTCATCCACCGGCCTAGCTTCATCCCCCCTGTTTATTAGGCGGCTTACGGCCGATCTCCCAGAGAAGGATAGCGGCTGCGTAAGAGACATTCAAGGAATCAAGCCCTCCGGGTGTGACATGCGGTATGCGCCACAAGAAATCACAAAGCTCACGAGTCAACCGCCGTAGGCCGACATCCTCGGAACCCATCACCAGACAAAGCTTCTTGGGCAAGTCCTTGACGCCGGTGACGTCCACGCTCGACGCGCCCGCATCGGCCCCCGCCACCCACCAATTAGCCTCTTTGATCTGACGTATCGCCTGGCCGAGGTTATTGACCGTGGCAAAATCCACATGCTCACAAGCGCCCTGCGACACGCGCCAGACCGCCGGATGCACCAAAGGCGCGCTCCTGTCTTTAGGAGCGATGATGAGCTTGACGCCGAAACACACGGCCGCGCGCACCATGGCTCCGATATTCTGATGATCGGCCACCTCGTCTAACGCCAAGATCAGGTCACTTTGCCTTCCGGCGGCGGCTTTAATATGGCTCTCTAATGTGACTTCCGGCGGCGGCTCGCTTAGAACCAGCGCCACCCCTTGCGATGACATCAAGGGCCCGGCCAACATCTCGAGTTCTTTGAGATCCGTATCTTCGATGACGACCTGGCGCTGTTTGGCTTTACCGATGATACGCTTGACGAGCTCGTCTTCAAGCCGTGCCGAGATGAGCAATCTCCTGATGGCGTAGGCGCGCTGGGAGGACAACGCCTCCAAGACGCTGCGCTTGCCGCAGATGACGAACGGTTCAGTCCCTCTTGAGACGCGGTCCATATGGCGTATCCTCCACTAAGAGACCATGCGCGGACTTAAGCGTCCCGCGGATCTCGTCGGCACGTTTGAAATCTTTCTTCTTGCGGCAAGCCTCGCGCTCTTGCAGCAGGCTCTGGACTGCGGCAGACAGTTCGAAAGCGGCCAAGGATAATTCCAAACCCAAAAGCTCTTTAACGGCATAGGCAGCGTCGTTTAAACGCGCGGCGGCGTCCGCTGCATCAGGCCTCTGCGTCTTCTGCAACAGTAAGAAGACCTCTCCAGTCCACTCCTGTACTGCGGCGACGGCCAGGGGTGTATGAAAATCACGCGCAAGATGCCCTAAGACCTTGCGGCTCAACGGTCCGTCCTTATCCGGCCTGATCTTGGAGGCGGGCAGGTCGACCGCGAACAGCAATTTACTGACCGCCTCTTGGATGCGGCTCAAAGCGCTGCCCGCAGCACGCAATGACTCATCGGAAAAATCCAATGACCGCCGGTAATGTTCGGTGAACATGTAATAACGCACCACCGCAGGCTTGAACTTCGTATAGATATCCCTCAAGGTGAAGAAGTTCCCCAATGACTTCGACATCTTCTCCTTGTTGATCGTGACAAACCCATTGTGCAGGAAGTAGCGCGCCAACGGCTTGCCTTTGGCGCCCTCGCTCTGTGCGATCTCATTCTCATGATGCGGGAAGATCAGGTCCTCGCCACCTCCATGGATGTCGAATGGCTGGCCCAGGTAATGCGTGCTCATGGCCGAGCATTCGATATGCCAACCCGGCCGACCGCAGCCCCACGGTGAATCCCACCAGACCCCGGCGCTGTCGCTCTTGGCTTTTTGCTCCTCCGATGAGGCGGACTTCCAAAGAGCGAAATCCATCGGGTCCTGCTTCACTTCCGAGACATCCACCCTGGCTCCTGCCAACAATTCTTCCATGTTGCGCTTAGAAAGCTTTCCGTAACCCTGCAAACTGCTGACAGAAAAATACACATCACCATTGGCCGCGGCATAGGCATGCCCCCGATCCACGAGCTCTTTGATGATAGCGATGATCTGCGGGATAAATTCCGTGACTTTAGGATACACCTCTGCACGCTTGTCGTTCAAGGCATCGATGACCTCGAAATAATCATCGATGAAACGGCCGGCG
>JBBTGF010000206.1:0-1385 GCA_038041525.1 Elusimicrobiota bacterium
GTGAGCCTCACGCAGACGGTCGAAGTCAACGTCCCTGTGCATGTGCACGGTGACTGCTCCGGCGTCAAAAAAGGCGGCATCCTGGAACATGTGATGCGTGAAGTCAGAGTCAGTTGTCTGGCGCGCGCTATCCCCGAATCTTTCAAGATCGACATCACGGATCTAGATATCGGCAATAGCATCCATGCCAAAGATCTCCCCTTGCCTGAAGGCGTCAAACTGTTGACAGGCGTTGACCACGTGGTTATCAACGTCGTAGCGCCCAGAGCCGAGGAAGAAGCTCCGGCCGCAGCGGTTGCCGAAGGCGCAGCGACGACTCCCGAAGTCATCACCAAGGGCAAGAAAGAAGAAGAAGGAGTTGCCGGACAACCCGCAGTATCTGGTGGCAAGCCAGTAGCCGCAGGTACGGCTAAATCTGGAACTGCAACTGGCGGGAAACCCACAGCCGCACCGGCTGGCGGAACTGCCAAGAAGTAGCGTTACACAGGCCGTTAGCGAGTAGCGTTGACGCTGCGCTTGAACGCCGTCACCGTGTTGTACAGCAACATGGCGATGGTCATAGGACCGACGCCACCGGGTACCGGGGTGATGAATCTGGCTTTCGGCTCGATCGCCTTATAATCACAGTCTCCGACTAATCCGCTATCGGCCAAGCGGTTCATGCCTACATCGATGACCACGGCCCCGTCTTTGACCATATCGGCCGTGACGAACTTTGCCTTGCCAATGGCTGCCACGATCAGATCGGCTCTTTTAGCCCCCGCGGCGATATCTTTGGTCTTGGAATGACATATGGTGACCGTGGCATTGGCCATGGTCAATAGATGCGCCATCGGTTTACCCACGATGTTCGAGCGTCCGATAACGCAGACTTCTTTACCGCTAGGGTCGAATTTTATCGATTCAAGCATCTTAAGCACGCCATACGGCGTGCATGGGATGAAGACGTCACCTAACTCCGCCAATGTCTTGGCTTGGAACAACTTACCGCTGTTGGCGACACCGAAACCGTCCACGTCCTTACCATCGGGCAATACTTCCAACACGCGCTTGACGGATATCTGCGCAGGCAACGGTAACTGCACTAAGATGCCATGCACCCTCTCATCCTTGGCCAATGCATCAATGATGCTAAGCAACTCCTCTTGGCTCGTAGCTGCGGCCAGATGCCGGTCGATCGTCTCGATCCCCGCGTCTTTACATGCCTTGATCTTATTGCGGACGTAGATGGCGCTTGCCGGGTCTTGACCGACTAAAACCGTGGCGAGACCGGGCCGCTTACCTGCATGACGACCCGCTAATGTAGCCACTTCTTTGCTAAGCCCTTCCCGGATATTCAAGGCCAATGCCTTGCCATCGATGATCTTCTCTACGGATGGACTGTT
>JBBTGF010000207.1:0-1829 GCA_038041525.1 Elusimicrobiota bacterium
GCCACGTGGAAGTCGTGCCGGTGGACTACAAGTATTCCTTTGGCAACCAGGGCCACAAGGTTGGCGACAATAACAATGCGGTCCAGGAGTACCTTTTTATCGGATTCTAATAAATGCGGCCTTGGCATCTCGGTAATACAACTGTACGAAGCCCATTTCGCTTGCGAGATGGGTTGATTGCTCTCGCGCACTCCCCGCTGGTCGGCCGAATTAGAGGCAAGCCAAACGAAAATGCTTTTGCTCGCCTGCTTCATATAAATGAGATAGTCGGAATCACCCGTGTTGACGCCGATGTTTCCGATCTCGGACGCAAGTGGCGGGCAGCCCTCAGCCAGCTTGGCTTCATCGTTCCGGAAGTCAGCGCGAAGATTGGGGTCAAGCAGGGGGCGCTCGGGGAGCCTTTTACGGTTACGAATAACGGCAATCGGCTGATTGCTGCTGAAACCGTCACCGGAATGCAGGAGTGCTTTCTGCGATCGCTGGCGGCCTATTACATCCCTTCGGCGCTTGAGCGAAATTACGATTTCAAGATGTTTTCGCCACTTCGCCATACCCTGGCCATTATGCTTGAATTGGAGAAGAAGACCGGGGAAAGTCGACTAAACTTTTTGGAGATGGGCCTTATCGTTCAGCTCACTAGCTCAGATCAAGCGCTCGAAGGTGTGATCAAACAGATTCTAACGTTTCGAGAAAGCCGTGAAGCCGCCGTCAGCAAGCGGCATTTTGATCAAGAGACCCTTAAAAAGGCCGCGGAGAAATACGGGTACGTGGCGAGCACCTTTGGCGACTATGCCGACACCAATTTCCGCTATTTAAAGGCGACGGGTTTTGTTCAAAGCAAAGGGCATGGCCTGGCAATCGTTCCAGAGAAGCACCTCTTTGTTGAGAAGCTGGTCCAAGATAGCAGGATTCCTGAATCGGACAGTTCGTATCTCGTTGCCCTTTGCAACGGCGCGGCGCTGCCAACCGACAACAGGGAGGCGGCGCTCGCCGTGCTCAAAGACCTGGTCGACCAGACCAAACGTCGCGGCCTCAAGTTCGCCATCGAGGGTAAAAAGCTCGAGCAGCCGGGCGACATTGCTGTTGTACGCCACGAGATCGAAGATCTCTTGTTCAAGCAGAACGAGGAGGAGTATGCCTCCCGGCAAGTGTCCCTTTCGGAAGAAATTGCGGCCTACATGGAGCTGATAATTACCCGAAGAAGCAGAAAGACTCTGTC
Organism: Elusimicrobiota bacterium; assembly: GCA_038041525.1. Taxonomy (GTDB): domain Bacteria; phylum Elusimicrobiota; class Elusimicrobia; order JACQPE01; family JACQPE01; genus JBBTGF01. The sequence continues at coordinate 1,220 of JBBTGF010000207.1, forward strand.
CAATGGGGGCGAGATCGAGTTGCCCTTGTCCGAGGTGCCGGCCTATTTCGAGTGGATTCTGTGGCGAGCGTTTTTAGCCATTAACAGTCTCGCTAATAAACCTTACGATGCGAGGCGGTTTAAGATCGATCAGGACTTCCTGCCGATAGGAACAGCGCCGGGAAACGGGCCTGATCTGATATTTGAGTTCGGGGAGTTTGTCGTGGTCGTTGAGGTTACGCTCACGGATAACTCATGGCAAGAAGCCTGTGAAGGGGAGCCCGTTCGCCGGCACGTAGCGGACCTGGTCGCTGTTTACGGCAAGCCGGTGTACGGCCTATTCATTGCCAACAATATCGACTCAAACACTGCCGAAACTTTTAGGATTGGAGTTTGGTACTCTCGCGAAGACAGTAAGATGCGGTTGAACATCGTGCCGGTGACGCTGACGCAGTTCAAGGAATTCTTTGAAGCGCTGTTCCAGGCGAATAAGGTAAACGTGGCATCTATCCGAGGCCTGCTGGATGCGTGCGGCGAGTTGCGCCAACACCACGAGGCCCCTGCATGGAAGAATGAGATTGAGCGAACGCTAAGAGTTAAAATAAGCGAACTCGTGGCGGCTTGATAAATG
>JBBTGF010000208.1:0-3322 GCA_038041525.1 Elusimicrobiota bacterium
ATGGCGGCGATATTATTGGCCGCTGCGATTTGGCGGTTAAGGCTGTCTTTTGAGGGTTGCCCCCCGGAGGCGCCACCTGTAGCGTTGCCCGCGCCGCCTGCTACTGCGTCGAGTCCCTTGAAATCACCTTTGCCCAATTTTTCCCTATCCCAGAGTGAATCCTTTTTAGCGCCTTGTGCCGCTGTAAGGTTTGCCGCTGCCTGCGCCGCGTCAGCTTCAGCCTCGTCACTTGACGCCGCCGCGCTCTCATCCGCCGCTACGCCTCCCTTTATATATTGATAAGGGTCATCTCCGGCAGACTCAGGCATTTGTGTCGCCGAGCTCGCGTCATGTGTACGCTTTTTCTTATAAAGTTCGCGTTCTTTTTGACGCTCTTTGAGCGCCATGGCCAGCGGATCGCCGGAGTTCTTAACTATCGCCGCCCGCAGCCTATTGAACGAATCCGGTCCGTAGGTCTTGGCAGCCACAAATCCACTGTAAAGGAAGCAGCCGATACTGCCGAATTTGAGTAAGAAAGAAATCAATAGTGCGAATTTTTTCATTTTAAATTACGGGCCTCTGCTTGCTCACAGTTTTTCTGGTGTTATGCTTGGAGTCTTAACACCGCCTCCTTTGGGGCCACCTGTTGTGATTGAAGGTTTTGCTCCTCCTGCGGCTGCAGGTGCGGCAGTTCCTGATTTACCGGCGCCCCAATCAAACACATTGAAGTCGAAGGCTCCGGTAGTGACGGCCTGGATGATCATGGCGCCTAGATATAAAGTTGCGGCAAAGAGTATTCCGCCGATGATGACGCCGAGCGCGCCTTGCCCGAAGAGGTCGAATCCCTTTTTTCCTCCCATGAGTCCTTTGAGTATTCCAGGGAATCCCGACCAGATGTCCATGAGTAGGGCAAGGGTCGCTATCGCCACAGTCCAGCCCATGAACGTGTTGGCCATCGCTGCGCACAATGCCGCTGCGCCTAATCCGACGCCCAGCGCAAGGATGATGCCGAGCACAAGGGTCATATCAAGACTTTCTCCGTCTGGATCTTCATTTTTAGGAGAGTCCGGAGGAGGGACGGCTAGACCTTGACCATGGCCGGGAGCCGGGACGTCCATTTCCGGTAGGCCGCCGCTGTCGGATAAGCCGCCTGAAACGGATGTACCCGCGCCGCTTAAAATAGCGGCTGTTTTGGGCGCTTCGCCCATGGCAGCGCCGGTGTATCCGGCCGCTGTTTGGTCCATGCCGTATCCTTTACTGGCAAGTTGTGCCGCGCCTTTCAAACCTTTTGAGCCAGCGCCCTTGCCGGTTCTGACCGCGCCGATCCGCCGCACCCCTGCTTTTTGCGCGCGGCCTGTGCCGCCTGCGCGTGAGGAGAGTCCGCCGCCCCCTACGGATGAGACTGCGCCTTTGACTAAATTGGAGTTACCTGACGAGGCGCCGGTCATAGCGCCACCGCCCGAGCCGCCACTGCCTCCGGCCGTGGAGCCGGAGAGTCCTTGACCCGCGAATGCTTTTCGCGCCTCTTCGAGGGCCTTTTTGCTTGGGACATTGTCACCGATGGCTTGGACCGTGGGGATAGTTTTTTCCCCTCGTTCTTTTGCTGGTTTTTCTTTCGCGTCTTTGTCTTCGGGCAGTTTTTCGGGGATGAGCATACCCAGAGAGGTCTCGTCGTCCGGATGATCTTCTTCTTCATCCGTGGTCAAAGCGCGCATGGCATCCGCCGGTAGCACTGAATCCATAGCCCCGCTGTAGCCGCCGAAGGCGCGGTCAGCGAGCTTGCCCTTCGGGACTTTGGGCATGCCTTCGCTGATGGTTTTGACCGCGATCAAGGCTGCTGGTACGCCAAAAGCGACTCCGCCCACCGCTGCCATGAGCATGCCCGCAGTCGCAGGGCCGCCCAAAGCCGTGGCTAGACTCAAGGGCAGGATGCCGCCTAATCTAGCAAAAAAACCTTTACCTTTTTTATTTTGATCCATCTGTCCTTCGTTCATGTTCGTTCTCCCATTGTCCTATCAGCTTGAGCCGCCCATTCCTAAAGGTCCACTGGGTTTGCCGCTTTTGCAATCCCTGATCGGTTTGTTTGGGTCCATTAAACCCATCAAACCTTGCTTTGTTTGCTCCATGCCGATGCCCATCACGCCTTCGCCAAGCTTGCCCCATGCCGGATTACTGCCTTCGCTAGATTTTTTTGTTACCGTGTACCCCTCACTATCTACAAATGATTTTGACTTTGAAGTTTCTTCGGACCCTCCGCCCATCAGCGCTCCGGTAGCGAACATCATTCCAACGCCGAGTCCTAATTGAAGCAATGCGTCGCCTGTGCTTGTAGCTTCAATGCCTTCGCAGGGATCGTGGCTCTCGTTTTTGGGGCTGCGTTCGCCGCGGGGAGAGTCGGCTTTCGCGCCGCCTTGGTTGCCCATGTTCTTTTTTAAATCAGCGGGGACGGAGCCGGCTAGATTCTTAAGCGCTTCGCTGGGGTTGACGGCGCGGCCCATGCCGCCGCCTTGGTCGAATTTCTTTGACATAGCGCTGGCTAGTTGGTCAGATTTGGAATCGGGGATGTGTCTGCCTTTAGAGGCGCCGAATTGTGTGCCCTTCTTGGCATTAGGGCCGGTGGCGACATTGGCGCCCTGGAACCCCGAACCTTTCTTGAAGCGCTCGGCCCAATTCTTCATGTCGCCGGCGCCGTAGCCGTATTTACTGCCGCTGGCGCCCCCTCTGTCGCGGATGCCGAAACCGGAGAGTTTGGAGAGTTTCCCGACTTTTTTATCCCGGACGTTCGCCATAGAGCGCACGCGCCTGGGGTCTGCGGAGCGGCGGTTGCGTTCGCGGCGCATACCGCGCTCGAGCTTGCTATCCTCGTCTTCGATCCTGTCGTGTTTGATGAGGGCCAATGAGCCTTCGTCCGCGTCTGTGATACCTGAATCCACCGGTTGATTGACGGAGTCGAGATAGCCTTCTTCCATTTCTGTATTGCCCATGCTGTTGGCAAGTTCACCGTAGAGGTCGAGTTTGTCTTCTTTGTTTCCGAAATCAAACATGGGTAGCACCAGCCAGACGAAGAGCACACCGACGATGACCGCGCCCAAAGCGAAGATGGCGAAGAGTTTCTTGCGCTCTCTATTCTCCGGCGCCACTGGCGGTAACGGTTTGAACATGTTTTTACCTCAAGTTCCTACCTATATTTTAGCCCTGAAATGGACAACCTACAAGGATACATGCATTCAACGCTTGATCGTTGCATGGTTTTATGGTCCTCCTATGCCTTCGGGGCAGGGTTCATTAGGGCCAAGCAAATATATATTCGATTCTTTAACCTCGTGGATATCTTTGAAATTGA
>JBBTGF010000209.1:0-2331 GCA_038041525.1 Elusimicrobiota bacterium
GGTCTGCAATCTCCGGTATTTTGAAAGCCGCCAGCTTCGGCGCAATCGATCTGCCGGGTTTTGGCAATCAAGACTCAAAACGCGGCTCAGGAACTCTTTACAGCCTGCATCGTGGGGGTCAGACCGCCACTCAAGCTATCGCTTTGGCCGGAGGTGGCGCCTTGCTTGCCTCGGGCGCAGGTATCATCGCTTTGCCTTTGGCCGGTCCTGCGGCATTAGCTCTGGGCGGCTGGGCCGTCGGCGGCGCTTCTACGGGCTTGATACGTTCAAAAATCGAAGCGGACAAAGCAAAAGTCCAAAAATCCTTAGATGACAAGAAGCTTGAGCAAGACCTAGTTAAAGCTAGAGGGGAATATTCGTTCGTCTTGGCTCGTTTGCGAGAACTACGCACGGAACTTAATCTTAAAGGTGCGACTGAACCTGATTTCCCCAAAGAGCCCGCCTCCAAGGCCCTGTTGACGCGTATGCAACAACAACTCAAATTGATGCAACATGAGATTCCCACGTTAGAAAGAGAAGTGAAAGTCATCCATCTCGCGAACTTTGCAGAGCGCAAAGCCGAGTTCTATGAACAGAATTTCGATAAAGCTTCATACGCTGAAAAACTGCGCAAGGACCTTAAGCGGCTTAACGAGCTAGATAAGACCCGCCCTGAGGACGAGATCGCTTTTTACATCTTTATACAAGAAGCGCGGCCCGTACTCTGGGCTCTGCAAAGTTTTAAAGAGACGCCAGCAGGGCAGCGTTGGAACCCGGATAAAATCAGTAAAATTGTCCTTACGGACAAAAAGGCTGGGAACTCATTCTCAAACCCGCGGTTACTACCGCAGGATATTTTACCCATCATCCCCGAAGAAGCCTTGCTCAAGCATATGGGTGACAAAATCAATCCTAAGTCTCTGGATGGCTGGCATCATGGAGGCAGAGTAGCTCTAAGGATTACGGCTCAACCCGGGGAAGCTAGGGACGAAAAAAGTAAAGGCATATCTGTCAATGAACGTGACCACGTCAAACATGTACATGACCATGTTGATTTAGGCGTGCCAACAGGAACTCCGGTCCGCAGCCCTAAGGAGGGGCGATTGATTTATGAGAAAAGAAGCGATAAGTCTGGCACTTACGGCAATATGCGTGTGGTGCAATATGAAGATCAGGAATATTACTATTTCGTCCTATATGCGCATTTGTCGAAGTTAAATACCAAATTTGACGTTACCAAGATACCAATTATTCCTTCCGGAGCCATTTTGGGTTTAAGTGGGGATAGCGGTGCTCCCGGTGAACCTCATTTAGATTACGGGCTCTATAAAATCAGAAAAGACTATCCGATCGCTATTGGCAAGAAAAATAAATCCTTGGAACAATTTTTAGAAGTGATGGAACCTGGCGAACGTAGCGTATGGATTTATAACAGAATTCTCAATGACCGGAAGTCTCCGGGCCAGGACCGTCCTGTCCGTCATGTCTATGCCGTTAATCCTTTAGACCCTGATAACTGGCCAAGAGAAAATCAACCATGAAAAAGAATCTGTTACCGTACGTATGTTTCGCTTTATGTTTTATGGCGGTTTCATGCCAAGAAAAAACTATAAAAGAATTAAAAATAAACTCCTATAAGACAAGTTCCGACTCTGATGGAAAAATACGTTATACGCATACTTCGCATAGTTTTTCTATCGCGATAGCAAGAAAAGATTGGTCTGTCGTATCCGATAAAGATGGATTCATATTAGGTCATGGTGACACCAAAAATATTTATGGGATTTATTTCTATTTTGGTGAAGCAGCTAGCGAGCAGTGGGGTTTCTGGAAAAATAGCCTTACCCTCAACAAGGGAACCTTTGCTATTGACGGGTTAGACAGTTTTAGTACTCGAGAAACTAAGCCAAGCCACTGGGTAAATGATAATGATGAAAGTGGTGAACCCTATTGTGAGAGCTACAAACAATTTCTGTATCAAGATAAACCCGTTCCTGTTTTTATCCAGATCACTCCACTGATTTATCCTGGGATCGAAGTCCTTCTTGCAGATCGCAATGCAATGTGTGCCGATGACGTGGATGGTCAAGCAAGGGAAACAGCAAGTATTCGACAGGCTCGCGAGATCATAAAAACCATACGCTACGAAGGACCCGCGGTTGAATTCGGGGGACACCATACGGATTAGCGTGAGCAATGCGTATGGTGTCCCCCGAATATCTCAAGGAATTTAAGCTCAAAGGCCCTCTACGTCTGCTCGGGGTAAGCGTTTCTTCCTTAAGCCCGGCGACCGGGAGTGAGCGCGGCACTCTGAAACTCCCCACTATTCGGCAATCCTGACTCCCCAGCTTG
>JBBTGF010000210.1:0-991 GCA_038041525.1 Elusimicrobiota bacterium
AGCACGTCGTCGCCGACAGCGAGCTGCCAGCGCAGGTCCTTACGCGCGGGTTCATGGGCTAACGCCTCGAGCTTACCGACATACTGCGCCAGATCGTCGTGACCCGTGAAGAAACCTTCAGGGACCAGTTTTGATTCACGCGCGACGATCAGCCGCGCCATGTCACGCAGCTCATACTCCGTATGATACTGCGTAGCCCAGAACATCCCCTTGCCATGAGTGACGGCCAACGCCTGCACCTGCGTGAAATCGTTGCAGGCTAAAAGCGACGCTCCTTTAGGCAAGCGCACTACTTCATCAAGATGACTGATGAAAGCGCTGTAGACCGGGGGCTTCCCCAGCATCATCGGGTGTTTCTGCCCGGCATCGGTCAGATAGATGTTACGCGCCAGACACATCTCCCGGCCGCGCGGATTGGCCTTGACCTGGCCGCCCGCCGCCAGCGTCGCCATTTGTATACCCCAACACGAACCGAAACTCGGCGTCCCAACGCGATAAGCCTCTTTGGCGAACTCGATCTGGCGCGTCACACGCGCGTCGTCTTTATGATAGATGGTAAGATTGCATCCCGTCCAGATGACAGCGTCATAATGCGCTGGTCCAAACCCGCCGGGCGCCAAGGGCTCGTCACTGGGGAACCACACCCTGCACTCGCAACGGGGAAGATAGCCCGCTGCCATGTCGGCGAAGAGCTTCCATGCCTGCTTCATGCCGGCGATATCAAGATCACGCCGGCTAGCCAGCGGATAACCGTCAATGATCAAGATCGTCGCGCGTTTATTGCTCAAGCTTTTCATATTCCTCCTATCCTAAAGAACGTATGGTTTGGGCAAGTCTAGCGTAATCCGCGCATACCGCGTCCGCTTTGCTTGCGGCGCTGCCGCGGTCGATAGCGGCGGTCACCAAGACCGCGCGCGCGCCCAAGGCGCGCGGTCCCTCGATATCCTTCTTCTCCCGGTCACCCACATGGACCATTTCATCGAGCCGGCAA
>JBBTGF010000210.1:1001-2937 GCA_038041525.1 Elusimicrobiota bacterium
CCCGGAACACCTCGGGCGCGGGCTTGGAACGCCCGAACTCATCGGAGAACACGAAGCCACCGAAATGCCCGAGCAAACCATATCCATCCAACAACTGCCGTAACGCCCGGCCCGGCGAATAGATCGCGTCAGAGACTACGATGAGCTTGAAATCCTTTTCAAGGTCTTCGAGAACCGCGCCGATACCCGGGACCAGATCCGGCCTGACGCCGAGTTCCATCTCCTCAAAAAGTCTGACAAGTTCGGCAAAAGACGCATCGGGCAACGTACGGTCAAGTCCGGATAAGATCCGGCGCAACCGCTCGGGCACGGGCCAAGTGACACACCCCTCATCCCATGCCTTACGGAAATCAACGTCTACCTGCTCGCACACCTGATCGATACGCTGGCGCAAAACCGTCTTAAGATGACGCTCGATAAGATCGCGGCGCTCCACATTCTTGGATGGCAAACCCTGCGCTTTACGCTTCGGTTCATCAGAATCATCGATAAAGACCGTGTCCCAAAGGTCGAAGGAGACCGCGCGGATCATGATAAACCCATCGGCTAACGCTGCCCGACCGGAGGCGCCGCATCGCGCGCGACCGTCGCGTGGCATTGCAGGCAGTTATAACGCATACCTATCACCGTGTCTGTACGCGTCTCTTTGGTATACGGGTTGCTGAAATGAGACGACGGCGCCTTGGTCGCGATATGTCCGTCACCAAAGTCCGTGCCGTCAAGATGGCAACCCAGGCAATCATTAGCGTCACGCGTAATGGAAAGACCTTCTATACCGTGCGGCACGCTCGGCGCAGCGCCGTGATAATTACGCGCCAAAGGTACGGTCGAACCGGGAAGTGCGTCGTTCCAATGGTTCATGCCGGTGCGTCCCTCTTGCAAGCCTGGCTCACGATAGATCTTTCGCGCCGCCAATGCCGCGCTCGCCAACACACAAACTGTGACGATAAGGATGAAGCGTCTCATATTACTTTCTCGATGCGCACCGCGCATTTCTTGAAATCCGCCTGCTGTGAGATAGGACAATAGGCGTCGAGCGTGACTTCGTTGATAGGCACATCCTCATCGAACCACGGCACATAGACCATACCCTTCTGCGGTGTGACGCGCCCGCCGACTTCGGCATGCAGCGTCACCGCGCCGCGGCGCGACACGATACGGATATTCTCGCCGCCTTTGAGTCCCAGCCGCAAGGCGTCATCGGGATGCAAGTTGGCAGTCGCATGCGGATACGCCTTATATAAGGTAGGCACGCGCCGGTTCATAGGGCCGCTGCCAGATGACGCCGCGGCCTCCGGTGGCCTTGTTGCCATAAAAACTCACACCCGCGCCTTTCGGCACATACGGGTCAAAGCCTTCCCGGTAACGGATAGCGGTTTCCTTACCGTCAACGACCGGCCAGCGCATGCCGTGCGCTTTATGGTACTCATCGAATGGAGCCAAGTCATGACCGTGGCCTAGACCGAAGCGGCGATACTCCTCAAAAAGCCCCCGTTCCACATACGCTCCCCAAGCCAGACTCGCATCCGTAGCACGATGCCCCTTAGGGATCGACTGTCCCTTGAACGAACGCGAAAAAAGGTCGCTATGACCCATGCGTTTAGCGAATTCCAATATCTGCCAAAGGTCGGACTTGGCATCCCCGGGAGCATCCACCATCTTGCGCCAGAACTGCGTGCGGCGCTCGGCATTACCGAACGCGCCTTCCTTTTCCACCCACATCGCGGCGGGTAGCACGACGTCGGCCACTTGTGTGGAACGGTTCGGATAGACGTCCGAGACCACGATGAAACGGCCGTCTTTCAGGGCGCCGTCGCGATAACGCTTCAGGTTCGGATAATCTTGGAACGGATTAGCGACCATGCTCCAAAAGAAAGTCACCTCACCGCGGTCCACGGCGCGCATCATCTCGATAGCGGCATAGGTGGGCTTATCG
>JBBTGF010000211.1:0-7545 GCA_038041525.1 Elusimicrobiota bacterium
TGCTTCGATTTTTGTGACGCGCTTTTTGAGATCTTTGATGTCTTCGTCATGGTCGGCAAAATGCCGACCATGCATCAACTGGGTCCGATAGGCGTCAAGAACAATTTTAGAAAGAGTGTCGACAGCGGAAAGGATCCTTGATTCTGAGGATTTGATCAAGTTCTCGATTTTGTCGAACCGTCGATCATGCTCTAACAGCTTCAGCGCTTGATTCTTGACGGCATTGTCCAGAGAATCAACCTTGACTTCCAAGGAATCAAACTTGGTTTCCAAGGAATCGACTTTAGCTTCCAATGAGCCGACCCTATTGCCGACTGCCCTGACATCGGCTTTAGTGGCCGGCTGCTGATCGGGATCTTTCACCTTACGCATATGAGCCATTATAACACCTCTTGAATTTTACCCGGATTTTCACGGATACGGTACTCCCCATCCATCCAGTGATACGGAAGAATCTGCGGAATGTAACACCGCTCGAACCGGCTGGCCACATTGTTGCTATACTCTCTTAAAAGGAGAAAAATCTATGCTACCCAATATCGGATTCAGCGAGCTAGTCGTCATCTTGGCTATCGCCATCCTGCTCTTCGGCGCCAAACGGATCCCCGAACTAGCCAAGTCGCTGGGCAAATCCATCAACGCTTTCAAATCAGGCCTGAAAGAAGCTTCCGGAGACAACAAACCGGAAGATAAAGACACAAAAGTTTGACCCGACTCCGACCCCGCGCATGAATGTGGGGCGAGCGTTCTCTGGTTTGACGCCACAGAACGCGACGGCGGACTTGAAAGTCCGTTTCCCGATTCCGGGACAAAATCCCGGATGAATTGGAAAGGAGGAATCGATGGACACGTTATCGCATTTTGCGCACGACGGTCGCTTGGCCCAAGTCGACGTCGGCGCTAAAGACATCACCGCAAGGACCGCTCTGGCCCAAGGCCGCGTCAGCGCGTCAGCGTCCGTCATCACCGCACTTAAAGATAACAAAGTCGCCAAAGGCGACGCCTTCACCGCCGCGCGCTTAGCCGGCATCATGGCAGCCAAGCGTACCGCCGAGACCATCCCCCTCTGTCATCAGATCGATCTAGACCGCGTCGATATCGAGATCTCGATCGAAGATGCCTCCACTATCACTTTGACCGCCCGCGCCCAAGCGCATGGCCGCACCGGCGTCGAGATGGAAGCGCTCTGCGCGGTCAGCGCCGCTTGCCTGACCATCTACGACATGTGTAAATCCATGGACAAATCGATGACTATCGGACCTATCATGCTGCTAGAGAAATCCGGGGGCAAGAGCGGTCCCTACAAGCGTACATAGCCATGAGGATCGACCTGCTTTTCTTCGCGCATAGCGCAGGCTGGATGGGCAAACAACGCCTCACTCTCGATACGTCTGCCGCTAGCCTCACGCTCAAGGAATTGCTCGAAGACCCGCGCCTGCGACCCATCAAATCACGCGCCGCCTCCCTGCGCTTCGCGATCAACGAGGATTTCGCGCGCGCGGACCATGCCTTAAGCGATGGCGACGAGGTCGCGATACTGCCCCCGGTCAGTGGTGGATGAATGATTACGACTAAAGCGCTCGATCTATCCAGACTCCTTGCCGCTGTCAGCGACAGCGGACACGGGGCCTTGGTCACTTTCTCCGGTACCGTCCGCGCGCAAGAAAAAAACCGCACCATTAAAGCCATCGACTATCAAGCCTACGACACGATGGCGGCAAAACTCTTCATCACTATCGAACGCCAAGCGCGTGAGCGCTGGGGGGCACGCGTCAAGATCGCTCACCGCAAAGGGAAAGTACCGGTGGGGCACGCCAGCGTCATCATCGCGGCAGGCGCGCCCCACCGCAAAGAAGCTTTTTTAGCCTGTCGCTTCGCCATTGAAAAGATAAAGCAAGACGCGCCGATCTGGAAGCTACGCTTCACTTGAAAGATGAGACCCCTCAAAGTAGCTATCCTCACCATCAGCGACCGGGCCGCGCGCGGCCAATACGAAGATCTTAGCGGCCCCGCGCTTGCCATCGAAGTGGCCCGCTTGGGCTGGGAAACCACAGAAAAACGCATCGTGGCTGACGACGCCGAGATTATCAAAGCTGCTTTATCCGCCTGGTGCCAAAGCGCCGCATTCGACCTCATCCTGACCACCGGCGGCACCGGACTCGGCCCGCGCGATGTGACCCCCGAAGCCACGGCGCCTCTGCTGGAGAAAACCCTGCCGGGACTCATCCAATACATCACCATGCGCGTGAGCGCCGACAACCCTTTAGCCGCGCTCTCGCGCGCCTTGGCGGGCAGTCGCGCCACGACCCTTATCCTCAATCTTCCGGGCAACCCGCAAGCAGCGGTCGAGAACCTGCGCGTAGCCGCCGCCGCGCTCGCACACGCCCGCGACATGCTCCACGGCCATGGACATGACCATAGACATCATGATCAGCATCAAAAAAGCGCTCACTGAAATCTCCCGCAATGTCTCACGCTTGAGCGCGGAATCCGTCGCCTTATCCGCCGCTGTGGACCGCACGCTCGCGCGCGATATCCACGCACGCGAAGACCTGCCTAACTTTGATAATTCTGCGATGGATGGCTTCGTGGTCAAAACCGCCGATGTCAAAACAGCCAGCGCCACGACACCCGTGCGGCTCAAGACCGGTACGACCATACGCGCGGGCCTAGCCGCCAGGCTGACTTTGCGCCGCGGTCACGCCATCAAGATCATGACCGGAGCCGCGCTGCCGCAAGGCGGCGAAGCTGTAGTCATGGTCGAGCGTACCCGCCAAGAGAGCGGCTACGTGCTCATCGAGCGTGCCGCAGCCACAGGCGAGAATATCCGCCCCAAAGGCGAAGACGTGCGCCGCGGCGATCTGCTCATCAAAAAGCACACCATTTTGCGTCCTTACGAGATCGCGCTCCTAGCGGCTCAGGGCATCGTCAGTGTCCCGGTCATCAGCAAAGCCAGAGTCGGAGTCTTAGCCACAGGCGACGAATTAGTCGACGCCAAGGTCGCGCACCTGCGTCACGGCCAGATACGCAATTCCAACGCCCCAGCGGTCAGCGCCGCGCTCGCCCGCTGGGGAGCCACCGTCGAAAACCTCGGCCAAGCGGCGGATGACCCCGTCAGCTTACGCAGATTGCTTAAAAAATCGTTACCGCGCCTCGACATGCTCATCATCTCCGGAGGCGTCTCGGTCGGTGACTTTGACTTCACTAAAAGCGCCTTGGAAGCGACCGGATTCAAGACTATTTTCTGGCGCGTCGCTATAAAACCGGGCAAGCCCCTCTTGTTCGGCATGATGGGCAAGACCGCGGTCTTCGGTGTGCCGGGTAACCCGGTATCGACCTTGGTGTGTCTGGAGGAATTCGTACGACCGGCTCTGGAAACCATGAGCGCTTCGGGTTTACGTCATCCCGGCTGGCACTTAAGCGGGGCGCTTGACCGCGACCAATTCTTACGTGACGCGAAACGGCAACATTTCCTGTTCAGCCGGGTCACAGAGACCGATGAGGGTTTCGTCGTCTCGATCATCCGTCCGCAGGGTTCGGCCATGATGGGTATGGCTTGCCGGGCTAACGCCATCGCCACGGCGCCGGCCGGGACCCAGCGACTTAAAAAAGGCGACAGGATCGCCTTCAGGTGGATGAAATGAGGATGAGCGCGGCGATCTTAGCCGGCGGCAAGAGCCGCCGTTTCGGTTCGGACAAAGCTCTGGCACGCTGGAAAGACTCGACTATGCTGGCCGCGGCTATCAGCAACCTTGAAGCATATGTTTCCGATATCCTCATCGTGACCAAGCGCCCGGCAAAATACGCGGCTTTCGCCAGCAAGAATGTACGCGTCATTAAAGACTCGGTCACGCGTCAACATCCTTTAAGCGGCATCGCGACCGCCCTAGCCGCAAGCAAGACTCCTCATATCCTGATAACCGCCTGCGACATGCCCCTATTGCAGCCGTCGGTCATCAAGACCCTCATCAAGACACGGACCGCCGCAAGGGCGACGGTCGCCGTATGGCAAGGCAAGCCCCAGCCATTCCCGGGCGTCTATGCCAAGACCTGCAAAGCCGCGGCTCTCACGCTGCTTAAGCAGCGTGACGCGAGTATACAGGAGCTTTTGCAAACCATCGAAGTCCGCTTCATCAAAGAACAGTCATGGCGCGCACGCGACACGTCAGCGGCCACCTTCACCGACATCGACACACCCGCGCAATTAGCCAACGTGCAGGGGCAATGATGCTTAAAGACCGTTTTGGCCGACGCATCGATTACCTGCGGCTCTCCGTCACCGACCGCTGCAACCTGCGCTGCCACTATTGCCTGCCGGAAACCTATTCGGACTTTTCCCCTGCAGCCGACATGTTGACGGACGCCGAGATTTTACGACTAGCCGGATGTTTCACCTCCTTAGGCGTGCGCGCCATCCGCGTGACCGGCGGCGAACCACTCACGCGTCCGGGTCTGCCAGCGCTCATCCACGGACTTGCCTCATTGCCAGGCGTCGACGACCTCTCTTTGAGTACTAACGGGGTCCTATTGGCTCCGCTAGCCCAAGCGCTTAAAGACGCCGGACTTAAACGCGTCAACATCAGCCTTGATACCCTCGATGCCGACAGGTTCAAGACCATCACCCGCTTCGGCGACTTAGGCAAAGTACGTCAAAGCATCGACGCGGCGCTAGCCGTGGGCTTTGACCCCATCAAACTAAATGTCGTAGTCATCCGCGGCACCAATGATGATGAGATCGACGCCTTCGCGACACTGACGCAAACGCGGCCCATCCAGGTGCGCTTCATCGAGCTTATGCCCATGGGCGAGACCGGTTATTTCAGCAAAGAGCGCTTACTGCCTCTTGACGCAATCATGCGCCTAGCGGGCCCGCTGGAACCCCTGCCCCACGATGACTGGCCCATAGGCCATGGCCCAGCGCGCTATCATAAGCGTCCCGGAGCTAAAGGCGCTATCGGGACTATCAGCGCGCTTAGCTGCGGCTTCTGCGATACCTGCAACCGGCTGCGCTTGACAGCCAAAGGCATGTTGACGCCATGCTTAGACGGCAATGAAGGTACCGACCTTAAGACACCGTTAAGGCAAGGGGCTGATGACGACACGCTCAAAGACCTCATCCGCCACACAGTCGCGATCAAACCCGAACGCCATCATATGGTCGAACGTGCGCAAGCGAGCACGCCTAATCCGCGTTTCATGTGCCAAACGGGCGGCTGACGTGCAGACCGATATCCTGTTTTATCCGGCGATCGCAACGATCGCCGCACTCTACGCCAGCGTCGGCCACGGCGGCGCATCGGGCTACCTGGCTATCATGTCACTTTACGGATATTCCCCCCAAGCCGCCGCGCCGAGCGCGCTGCTGCTCAACCTCTTCGTCGCAGCCGTGGCCTTCACCGCTTACTGGCGGGCCGGGCACCTGCGCATGCGTCTTTTTTGGCCGTTCGCCGTCACCTCCATCCCTATGGCATACCTCGGCGCCAGATTCACGGTAGCGCCCGCCGTTTATAGCGCCATGCTGGCATGCGCGCTTACCTGGGCCGCGACACGTTTACTGCGTAACCCCTCCCGTGAAAAAATACCGCAAGACCACTTTACGATGCCGCCGCAAGCCACAGCTCTGACTTGCGGCGCAGGCATAGGACTGGTATCGGGGATGGTAGGCGTCGGCGGCGGCATCTTTTTAAGTCCGTTGCTGATCTTGAGACGCTGGGCAGATACCAAGCAAACCGCCGCGGTATCCGCACTCTTCATCTGGGCCAATTCCGCCTCCGGCCTGCTGGGTCATTACTCACGGCAAAGCGCCGCCGCCTTCGACCTCTGGCCCTTAGCTGTCGCAGCCGTCGTCGGCGGCGCGGCCGGCTCTTGGCTTGGCACCGAACGTCTGCAAAGCCCGGCGCTTAAAAAGATACTCGGAGTCGTCTTGCTCATCGCGGCAATCAAATCGGTACTCAAGATATGGACTTGACAAAAACAGAACTCCTACGCTACGACCGCCAGATGCTGCTTGACCCCATCGGCGCGCACGGACAGCAACGGCTTAAAACCAGCAAAGTCCTGATCGCCGGCATGGGCGGCTTAGGCTGCCCGGCAGCGCTCTATCTAGCGAGCGCCGGTGTGGGACACCTGACCCTCGTCGACTATGACCGCGTCGAAATGAGTAACTTGCATCGCCAGATATTATTCACCGACAGCGATATCAGTTCACCCAAAGTCTTGACTGCCGCCAAGCGCTTGCGGCGCATCAACCCACATATCCATGTCGACACCGCAGAGCTACGCATCGACGCCGCGACGGCTTCAGGTCTTATCAGCAACTTCGACGTGGTTCTCGACGCCACAGACGACCCTCTCGCCCGTTACGCCTTAAACGACGCCTGCGTGGCTACCGGTATCCCGGTCGTCTACGGCAGTGTCTACGGGTTTGAAGGCCGCGTCGCGGTCTTTGGCTCGGATGGTGGCGGTTGCTTGCGTTGCTTATGGCCCGAACCGCCGCAAGAAGACCTGCGTTGCGACTGTTCGCAAGCAGGGACTTTGGGAGCCATCACCGGCATCATCGGCAGCTATCAGGCGCTTGAAACCATCAAAGTCCTCACGCAAGCGAACCATCTAAAAAACCGTCTGCTCATCATCGATGCCTTAGGCGCCATTTCAAGGACGATGAGCTTCTCGCGCAACCCATCCTGCGATGCATGCTCGGCGCAGAACCTGTCAGAACGCGCAGCCTCCCGGCTTCCCACGCTCGAAATCGCCCCTGAAATACTCGCTACATTGCTTGATTCCGCAACGCCTCCCATCCTGGTCGATGTGAGAGAAACCATCGAGTCACAAGCGCCGGCCGCTTTGGCCATCAGACATCTGCCACTATCGCAATTAACCCGCTGGAGCGCTGATTTGGATAAAACAACGCGAATAATCACGGTTTGTGATTCCGGCGTAAAATCACGCTGGGCAGCTCGGGCGCTTCAAGAGCTAGGTTTTGATGCAAAAAGCTTGAACGGCGGCCTTGATTCGCCTCTGGCAATTTCGTTGCATTTAAAAAAGTAATAACAAGCGCAGGATGTCCTGCTAGGAGGCCCTCATGAAAACCGCCGCAAAACAAGCTAGCGTAACCGTATTCATACATGCCAAGGACGTCATGAGCCCGTCTCTATTGTGCCTGCAATCCGGCGATACCATGAAAAAGGCCGCTCAAGTGTTGCTCGATAACAAGATCAGCGGCACACCCGTGATCAATCATTTAGGTGAGGCCATCGGCGTCATCACCAAGACCGACATCGTGCGCTACGAACGCGAACACCTGCTCGTCAAGATCGCCGAGATCGGTCATGAGGCCATGCGCGCCACCGGCACTTTGGAATTCGTCATGGAATCCAAAGGCTATCATCAAGAATCGGAAGAAGACTACGTCGACCGCTGGATGACGCCAAAAGTCTACGCCATCGGCCGATACGCGACTTTAGGCGACGTCATCCGCGAAATGAGCACGCGCAAGGTCCACCGCCTCTTCGTACACAATGAGACCGGCCGCAGGATCGTCGGAGT
>JBBTGF010000212.1:0-1556 GCA_038041525.1 Elusimicrobiota bacterium
CCTCTATCCTTTGAGCATCTTGCGCGACGGCCATAGGCAGGTCTACGCGGCCTCCAACAACGAAAACGTCTACACCGACCTTTGGAAAGGACCGTTCTATGGGTTCAAGGACGTCACGGAAACCTATCAACGCACCGAAGACCCGATACGGGTGAAACCGTTGAACATCTACTACCATTTCTACAGCGGCGAACATCTGGCCTCGCTAAGAGCCTTGCAGAGAGCCTTCCACTACGCGGCGAAACAATCTTTACACAAGATCCATACTT
This sequence comes from Elusimicrobiota bacterium, assembly GCA_038041525.1. Lineage (GTDB taxonomy): Bacteria > Elusimicrobiota > Elusimicrobia > JACQPE01 > JACQPE01 > JBBTGF01. The sequence continues at coordinate 270 of JBBTGF010000212.1, forward strand.
CAGAATACATCCGTATGGTCGAGGACTATTTCGCGACACGCATACGCAGTATCGACGGGGGTTTCGCGGTCACGACCGGCGGCCATCTGCGTACCGTGCGCTTCGATGATACGGCGCGCACACTCGATCGGTCGCGCTGCCAAGGCGTCAGCGGAGCAAAGCGCGAAAAAGGAAGCCTCTATGTCTTCCTCGACGCCGGAAGCGACCACAAGATCGTCTTTACGAACGCCTCCGAGGCAGCGCGGCGGTGAGACTCTCACGGCCCAAGGTCCTGACCTTCTTCATCGCCATCATGGTCATCGGCTGGATGCTCTACCCCAGGAGCCTCTTCTTAGGCTATATCTACGAAGGCACCACCCAACTCGCCAGGACCGAGGCGCTCTATCTTGATTTCCTGTCTAGGAATGCCACCGACAAGTTCGCTCTTGAACGGCTCTCCGGCGTCTATGACAGGATGGCGGAACCGCAAAAAGCCACGGTGCTGCTGAAACGCTTAAGCGAGCACCGCGACAAAGACCCCAAGAGCGCGCTGGCTTATCTTGACCATCTCGAGCGTTTAGGCGACGAGCCTGTTCTCTATCACGCGCGGCTCGACACGGCTCGACGCTTCCTGCGGGATAAACGCTTCCCCAGGAAACGCATGCTTGAACTCTTAAACGGCGCTCTCGAATACGCGCGCTGGCGTCAATACTATGACGATACCTATGCGATCTTAAACGACCTGCGCGCGATCTCCCCGAACCCCGGCGCCTACGACTGGGATATCGAGGTCCTCGACCTAGCGCTGCACAAAAGCGACATCGTCTTACAACGTTACCGACGGCGGCAACTCGCCTCTCCTCAAGACCGCGAAGCGCGCGACGACCTGGTCAACGCACTCATCGCCGAAAAGCGTTTTAAGGAAGCCCTGCAAGTACTCGACACGGCTCTCGGGCCAACGGACGACAAAACCAAGATATTAGAGAAACGCGCCTTCATCCATAGCGCTATCCCCGACCGGGATGCGCAGATCGCGGACCTGCAGGCCTTGCACACCCTCACCAAGGACGGCCGCAAACGCATCAAACTGTCGCGTGAGCTGGCATACGCCTATCAGCAAGCAGGACGCAGACAGGAATCGCTCAAGCAATACCGAGAAATCCTCGAACTAGAACCCGGCGACCGCCGCAACTGGTCCGCTGTCATGGAAGCTTATAAAGCCGTCCAAGACGAGTCGGCTTATCTCGATACGCTGACCGGATATGTGCAGAAGTTCCCCAAAGACGCCGCGCGGCACAAAGAACTCGC
>JBBTGF010000213.1:0-3718 GCA_038041525.1 Elusimicrobiota bacterium
ACGCGCGGAACCTTCTACCTTATGCCAGGAGTGCCATAACAAATGAAGAACCAATTCCTAATACTCTCGCTGATGTTCTCGTATACGCTCATAGTGCAGCCCGCCGCGACACAGCAAAGACCCCCCCAAGACATCGTCTACCCCGCGGCACCCGATAAACCAAGGATACGGCTAGTCAAAGTCATCCGCAGTAAAAAAGACATCAAAGGCAGCAAAGCCAGCTTCCTTGACAAGCTATCAGCTAGCATCACCGGCAGCGATTCATCGCTCCCGCTGTTGCAAAAGCCTTACGGGATATGGGTCGGGAATAACAAGATATATCTGACAGACACGGACGAGCGAAGGGTCATCTATTACGACTTGACCACCAGCAAGATATCCTTGATCGGCGACGGCGGCCCCGGTGCGCTCTCGAGTCCAGTCTCGGTAGCCGCTGACTCACAAGGCAATATCTATGTCAGTGACTCCGGTGACCACTCCATACGCGCCTACACTTTCGATGGCAAGGTACTCTGGCGGACTGCCGATCTTGGAGTAGCGGGCAAGGTCAACCGACCCACCGGGCTTTCCCTGACCCCCGAAGGTGAGATCGTATTCCTAGATACCGGCAACCATCGGGTGGTCGTCCTCGCCAAGGATGGAAAATTCAGCCGCGAGATGTGCAGGAACCTAAAAGACCCCTTCGCGCTGCCGAATCCATCGAACCTCTGGGTCGAGCCCGATGGCGACATGATCATCTCGGATTCACTCATCGGCCGCGTGCACATCTTTGATAAAACGGGCAAACATCTCTCCGGTTTCGGAGAAGTGGGTGATTCGGCAGGCTACATGGCCCGCCCGCGCGGCGTAGCTACGGATTCCGAAGGTAATGTCTACGTGGCGGATGCGCTGTTTAGCCGCGTGCAGATGTTCACTAAGACCGGGGAGCTGCTCATGTACTTCGGCGAACCCGGAGCCGGTCCCGGCCAATTAGCGCTGCCCGCCGGCGTCTTCATCGACCAAGCCGACAAGATCTACATCGTCGACTCCAAAAATAAGCGAGTTCAGATCTTCGAATACATCAAATACCCCCAAGAACCTCTCAAGCAACCATAAGTCAAGCCGCAAAGGGCGCAGAATCGCACCTCATACCTGCGCTTTTGTGCGGAAACAGCCGGTTCCAGACACAAAACCCTGGAATTTCTGTTGCATCATCCATTAGTGTTCGCGTTTGCTTCCTAATAGGAGGTAAGTAAATGAAAAAATGGATAGTGGCGGGCGCGGTAGTCGCGGTGTCATCTCTGATGGCGTCGAAACTACATGCAGGCCTGCCGATCACTGGGTCTAAGCATGACTTCAAAACCACCGCATACGTTGGCGAAGGCGGTCTGGTAATGAAGGCCGCATACAACAAATGCGGAACCTGTCATGCGGCCCATAAAGCCAAAAGAGTCCGACCGCTCTGGTCCAGAGACAACCCGACCGACACCGGTTGGATCGTCTGGGATGGCGGCGCGGGACGCGCGCTCGATGCTACGACAACTGGGGGCTACCTCACCGCGGCTGATTTCGTCGCCTCGGGAAGCGGCCTTTGTATGTCGTGCCACGACGGCGTGACAGCCATCGGCTCGACATCCGCAGCAGAACCCGTCTACATGGCAAGCGCCTTTGAAGGCACTTGGGGACGCAACTTGTACGACATGCACCCTGTAGGCAAAGTGGTTCCCTTCGGAAGCACGGGCTGGCAAGCAAGCTTGGCTGCCGGTAACACGGCGTCAGGCTCCACGGTCGTGACAGAGACCAGCGACACTGTCGGCTGCACCAGCTGCCATACGATGCACAGCGGTTCGGCGACCAGCGGAATGATCCTTCGTTCCGGTGAACGCTGCCTCTCCTGCCACAACAAATAGCCGCCATATAAAAACCCCTTGCGCTCGCAAGGGGTTTTTTTCCGACGGCTTTTTCCGTTTTGGGTTGTTAAGGTTGCGGTGGTAAAATGACACCTGTAAAAGAGGCGGAACTCTTAGAAAACCTGGCGGCAAGGCGCTGGGGCAAGGGCGTCTATTGCCCTCGTTGCGGCCACGACCATTGTTATGTGCACACGCAAGCTAAACCGCGCACCCGGCGCAAACTGCGCTGCGGCCGCTGCGCCAGGTCTTTCAATGAACTTACCGGCACCACGCTGGCTCGATCGCACCTCTCGCTAGAGAAATGGGCCGCCGCCGCGCGCATCATGACCGTTGCGGATGTCAGCTGTTCGGAACTCTCCCGCAAGATCGGAGTCAAAGTCGCCACCGCTTGGAAGATGCGCCGCGTCTTACGCGCCACACAGAGCGACCGCATGCTCTGGAGCGTACTGACCGGCAAGGAGGAATGATGACAGCGTTGCTATTCTCATTGTTAGCGCTCTCTGTATCGGCAGAACCGCGCTGGCCTACGACCGGCGACCCGGCAAGACTGTTCTATCTGCAATCGATCGACATGTCGCAATCCGCCAAACGACCGACGGGCTTCCTGCGCTCGGCTATCGACACCCTCATCGGCCTGACCGGCCGACAAAACACCACAAAGACTTTACTCCATCCTACGGGCATCTTCGTCGACGCAGGCACGCTCTACGTAGCGGACCCCGGCGCCGGAGGCGTCATGCGTTATCGCATGGACGATAAGACCATGACTTGGATCCCTAAAGGCGACAAGAAACTGCCGAGCCCGGTGGCCGTCGCGGTCGCCGCCGGCAAAGTCTTCGTGGCTGATTCCGCGCTCGCCAAAGTACTCATCTACGACCAAGCGGGCAAACCCTTGGGCGAACTTGCCCTCGGGCCGCAAGGCTTCATGCGTCCCGCGGGTCTAGCCGCCTCCGCAGAGCGCGTCTACGTAGCCGATCCGGCGAGCCACCGCATCGACATCTTCGGGACAGACGGCATCTTCCTGCATTCCTTCGGCAAACGCGGCAAGAATCCGGGAGAATTGAATTTCCCCACCTACATCTGGTTCGAACGCTCCACCGCGGAACTCTGGGTGACCGACTCCGGGAATTTCCGCATCCAACGCTTCGATAAAGACGGCAATTTCTTATCCGTCATCGGCCAAGAAGGCAACCGTCCCGGCTTCATCGCCCGGGCGCGCGGCATCGCCACCGACTCCGACGGGCATATCTTTAGCGTCGACGCTGCCTTCGACGCGTTGCAAGTCTTCACGCGCACTGGAGACCTCCTTCTGCTCGCCGGCGCCGCCGGCGCGGGACCCGGCGAATTCAACCTGCCATCAGGCATCTTCATCGACACCGACGACAAGGTATACGTCGCCGACACCTATAACGCAAGGATCCAGGTCCTGCAATACGTCAAGGAGGCCTCACAATGAGGACGATCCCGCGCGTCATGCTGGCACTCTGCGCGCTTTCTCTCACCGCGCACGGCGCCTCGGTCATCAATTCCAAGCACGACCTCTCCGCCGATAGCGCTTCATCGGGACCCAAGGCCGTGAGCGAATCAAACACCTGTGTGTTCTGCCATGCGTCGCACAAATCGGCCTCACCGCGTCCGCTATGGAACCGTACCGAGCCGCAGCAGAGTTTCACCTTCTACTCATCCAACTATATCAACAACTACCACGGGCAGACGCCGCCAAGCATGAGCGACCTGACCGGTTCGCGCACGCGGCTCTGCCTCTCCTGCCATGACGGGGTGATCGCCATCGGCGCCCTCTACAACATCGCTCCGGGTACCGTGGAAAT
>JBBTGF010000214.1:0-10614 GCA_038041525.1 Elusimicrobiota bacterium
ACATCAGCGATAGTATCAGGATTTGTTTTTTCATTTGTTATGGCACTCCTGGCATAAGGTAGAAGGTTCCGCGCGTAATAACTTGGGCAGTTTGCCTGCATGCGGCTGATGACATGATGCGCAATCGAAGGGTTTATTCTTGCGCCGCGGATCCATCGTGCCTTCTTTGGCGGTCGGATGGCGGGCTACGGGATGGTTGTCCTTAAGGCCTGCGTCGTGACAGCCCAAACAGATATCGGAGAGCGGTTTATCCGTCAGCGCTTGGCGCCGGCCGATATGTGGGTTGTGGCAAGCGGTGCATTGGCCGGCCATGAAAGGGGGATGCGCTTCGGGCTCCTTCGCTAGTGCGCGGAAATTCGAATGACAAAGGAAACAAGTCGCGTCGGGAGTCTCTTTGAGTTGCACGACCCCTAGTTTCGCGGGTTTGTGGCACATCTCGCATGAACGTGATTGGAAGGGGACATGCTGCTTACTGTCACGCAAGAGTTTCGGGTTATCCGTGGCGTGCGCCGAATGGCAGCTCGTACACGCGGTTTGCATCTTGGTGATGCCGAAGTGCGCCTTGACGGCCGGGCCATCGTCGATAGCGTGGCACATCACGCAGAGTTCAGCCTGCGGCGACACCAATAGCGAAGGTTGGTCCGCGGCGTGCGAGGCATGGCAGACGCTGCAATCATTGTCTTTGAAAGCCGGGTGTACATGGGCACGCTGCAGGTCGTCTTTGCCTGCGCTGTGGCAGGAGAAGCAGAGTTCTTTGTATTCGAGTTTGAGCTTAGCCGGGTCTTTTGGGTCGTTATGGCATTGCAGGCAGGCGCCGTCTTTTACCGGGGGATGCGTGCTCGTTTTGTCTTTGAATGTCGCCGCCGCTTCCTGGTTAGCCGCTAAGAATGCGTCTTTGGACGCCCTTTTCTTGTCTTTCTTCGCCGCCCATGCCGAGGTCGTGACGCATAATGAGAGTCCTGTTAGGATAAGGATGGAGGCGATCTTGATGCCGAATTTCTCGACGCGGCGGCGCAGCGAGTCGCGGCTGATGCCTAAGAGATGCGCCGCTTTTTGCTGGTTACCCCCGGTGCGTTCTAGCGCTTGGCGCACAAAATCTCTTTCCAAGTCCTCAAGGACGACTCCCGATTCGGGCAGGTGAGACGCGTTGGCTTCGTCGGCGGCTGCGGCTTGCCTGGCGGTCTCGGCCAATGGTTTGATCGAGTCTTCGCCTAGGATCACCATACGTTCCAGGGCGTTCTTGAGTTCGCGCACGTTTCCTGGCCAATCATAGGTCAAGAGCGTGTGGCGCGTGCTTTCGGAAAGCGTGATCTTGGGTTTGCGCAGTTCTTTGGCGATCAGTTCAAGGAGGGCGTCTGCCAAGGGGAGGATGTCTTCGCGGCGCTGGCGCAATGCCAAGAGGTCGATAGTCAGCACGTTGATGCGATAAAAGAGGTCGCTGCGGAAGCGGTTCTCTTTCATCGCGATATCGAGCTTCTCATTGGTCGCCGCCATGATGCGTACGTCGATAGTGATGTCGTCGCGTCCGCCGACGCGCTTAAAAGTCTTATCCTCGATGACGCGCAGCAGCTTGACCTGCAGTCCTAACGGCATATGGCCGATCTCGTTTAAAAACACGGTGCCGCCGTTAGCCATCTCGAAGAGCCCTTTCTTTTGCTGCACGGCTCCCGTGAAGGCCCCGCGTTCGTAGCCGAAGAGTTCGCTTTCCAGCAGGTTCTCCGGGATGGCCGCGCAACTGATCTCCATGAACGGTTGCAGTGAACGCGGGCTTTCGTAGTGGATGGCGCGCGCTAGGCGGTCTTTGCCGCAGCCGCTCTCGCCTAGTATCAGTACGGTGCCCAGCGGACTTGAAGCGATCTTCTTGGCCATGGCCAGGGCTTCTTTCATGGCGACGCTACGGGCGATGATGGAGTCGAAATTGAAGCGTTCTTTGCGTTTCCTATTGGCTTGCTGCAGGCGCGTACGCATGGTCGCGGTCTCTAAGACCCGTTGCAGGGTGATCTTAAGCCCCGTCAACTGCAAGGGCTTTGAGATGTAATCTGCCGCACCTTCGCGCATGGCTTCGATGGCGCTGGCTAAGTCGGCATACGCGGTCATCAGGATGACCGGGGTTTCGGGGCGCATCTGGCGCGCGGCTTTGAGCACCTCGATGCCGCTCTCGGAGGCGAGTCGCAAGTCGGTCAAGACTGCGTCGGGCGATTCGGATTCCAGGGCTTTGACCGCTTCCTCGACGGTCGTCGCCAGTACGGTCTTGTAGCCGGCCTTGGACAGGTCCTCTCCTAAGGACCAGCGGATCAGGTCTTCGTCATCGACGATGAGTATTTTCGCTGACATGTCAATCACTGCTCCCTTTTGCCGCCGGTAGGCGGAAATAAACACTGGTGCCGCGCTGTGGGATGCTCTCTATCCACATCTCGCCGGCGTGCGCCAAGATGATCTGTCGGCAGATGGGCAGGCCCAAGCCGCTGCCCTTCGGCCGTGTGGTGAAGAATGGTTTGAAGATCTTTTCCAGGTTCTCGGAAGCGATGCCATGGCCCGTGTCGCTGACGCCGACTAAGACCGTGCCTGCGCCGTTGTTGCCGGCTTCGATCGTCAATGCGCCGCCTTCGGGCATCGCCTGGATCGCGTTCAATATGAGGTTGAGGAACACTTGCTCGATCTGGCTGGCATCACCATCGATCGGGGTGATGGGTTCTTTAAGCACGCGCTTAAGACTGACTTTTTGTGATTTGAGCCTGGGTTCGGCGAGGAAGAGCGCGCGATCGAGCGCCTCGGTGATGTCAAAGGGTCTGACCACCGCCTCGGGCATACGCGCATAGCGCAGGAAGTTCTCCATGGTCTGATCCATGCGGTTCAATTGCTGGAGGATCTTGGATAGTACTTCCCTGCGGGGGTTCTCGGGCGCTGATTCTCGTTCCAATATCTGTATAGCGGAACTGATGCCGGTGAGCGGACTGCGCACTTCATGAGCCAAATTGGCGGCGAGTTCGCCTAAAGCGGCGAGCCGCTCCATATGCGCTACTTCGCGGCGATGCAGATCGATGATTTCTTTCCGGTCGCGCTCGAGCTCGCTGACCATGGAGTTGAACCCATCTGCCACAGCGCCAAGTTCGCCCGTGGCGGGTGAGAGTATCCTGGTATCGAGTTTGCCGCTGGCGGCCGAACGCATGGCGGTGAGGATCTTGGCTAAAGGCATGTGTACGAAATAATGGATGATGAGTAGCGCCCAGATGCCGATGATGACCATGAGTATGGCCATGACCGCGATGTGGTTGCGTATGTGCGCTTTGATGACGCTGGATTTTTTATGTTTCGGCATGACTAAGCGTACGTAGCCTAAAGTCTCACTGGCGTCCTTGTGGCATTGCAGGCATTTCGGTTGTGATCTTAACGCGAAATCAAGATAGTGTTCACGCGCGGCATCGGGCGCCGGAGGAGAGGATTTTTTCGGTTCTTTACCTTCAGCCAGGTCGTCGGTGTCTACTAGGCGCCGTTGGTTGTCAAGCAGATAGACTTGTCTTTCGCTGTCATGACCGAGGGGGTTGGTGAGTTCCCGGATGTGCTCGCGTGAGCCGTTGAGCATGGAGTCTTCGATGATGCGCTCGAATATCGGCGAGACCGACTCCATCGTCGCTTTTTCCATTTCTGTAAGTCTTTTGTCTATGGTGTAGATGTCATAGGAGAAGTAGATCGAGGTGACGGTCCAGATCGAGATCAGTAGCGCGATGAAGATTTGCTGGGTCAGAGTCAGCTTGCTACGCCAAGCGTCAAGGCGAGCGATCAAATATCCCATTTAAAAGATTTTATGCAACAGGATTGCCAGAGGCGTTCCCCATCACTGAAAACAGCTTATCTTGACCGCTATACGGTCGGGTATTAGCCTTGACGTATGAGGGGGAAACCGGTCGGTAAGACCATCATGCGTTGCCTTGAGCTCTCTATGTTGCTGGCCGTCGCTATCGGGTTCATCCAATACGGCCCGAACCTTGAAGCGCTCGATGAGGATACCGTTGAACAGGATGATGTCGGGTTCATACCCTTGGAATCCGCTCACGCAGAGCTTGCTCGGATGGGCTCTTGCATCGTTTGTCATGTGCCGCGCGGCAATGTTTTGAAGCGTCCGTTATGGAGCAGCGCCACGGCGTCTTGGGGGGGTGCGCAGTCCCCCTACGCAGAGCTTCGGGGGACGCTCGGCCCGCCGGTGGCGGGTCCCCGGCAGGTATTCCCGGGGTCGGACACATGCCTTTCGTGTCATGACGGCTTGACCGCGACCGCCCATCCTGACAGTATGCAGGAAAGCATCCCTGGCGGCTACAATCCGGGCAGTCATCCGATGTGGATGGATTATCAAAAGGTACGCCTCGAACGCCCATCCGACTATAGCGATATCTCGTCAAGGAGTGATATCAGGCTCGAGGATGGCAGAGTCGGCTGCCTTGTCTGCCATCAAGTGCATAGACGGTCCGAAGGCCGTGTCGGCATCATTGAATCCGCATGCGAAGCCTGCCATAAGCGCTGATAGTTGTGTGCGATATCGCACATTATTTTAAGCAACCATATCTAGCGTCAGTCTGAACCTCCTGGACGATTTGTTGCAAATACTACAGGCAGTGACATCTGAATTCACAGTCATCGGGCTTAACTACACGACTGCGCCACTTAAGTTGCGTGAGACATTATGCCCGCGCAGTCATGAGGCAGCCGGTCTGCAGAGCTCCATCAAAGGCGATGCGGGTTTGCAGGATGTCGTTGTCGTGTCGACCTGTAGCCGTTTTGAGATCTATTCAAGTCTTGACGACAGTGGCGTGCTCGCGCTCAAAGAATGGTTCTGTCGCCGGGCGGGTGGCGATCTTAAGGCTTCGCTTTATGTCCACAGGGGGCAGGAGGCGTTGCGACATCTTTTGCGCGTGGCTAGCGGTTTGGATTCCTGGGTCATCGGCGAGACGGAGATCTTGGGGCAGGTCAAGGCTGCGTATCAACAGGCTTGCGCGCAGGCGACGGCATCGCGTAGCATACACTTGGCCTTCCAGAGGGCGCTTTTCGTGGGTAAAAAAGTCCGTACCGAGACCAGGATCGTCGGGGGTATCAATTCCATTGGCGGCGCGGCGTCGGTGCTGGCGCAGAAGATATTCTCCGATCTGACGGATAAGCGCATCATGGTCATCGGCGCCGGAAGCATGGCGCAATCGACCGTCAGGCATCTTTGCTCTAAGGGCATCAAGGGCGTCGTGGTCGCTAATCGCAGTCTTGACAAGGCGCAGGAACTTGCCGAGAGTCTCGGCGGCCAGGCCATGGCGCTGCATGAGGGGTTGACAGCTCTCTATGATGTCGACATCGCCATTTTTTCAACCGGCGCCGATGAGTATTTGCTCGATCCGGCGAGTATTGCTCCGTTACTGGCGCGACGAGCCGGGCGTTCCTTGTTCTTGATCGACCTGGGCGCTCCCCGTAATATCGATCCGGCGGTGGCCAAGGTCGATGGCGTATATCTCTATGATCTTGACAGTCTGCGCCACGTCATCGCGGAGAGCCTTTCTGCGCGCAGCAGCGAGCTGCCCAGGGCCGAAGCGATGGTACTCGATGAAAGCAACGAATGTTGGGAAAAAGTCTCCGGGGTGGCGGTCGCGTTCGCTTGATGCGTCGGCATCTCGCAATGACGCCTGAAATTTGCCAAAATAGCCCTTAAGTCAGATATCTACGAGGTGATGAATGGATAAGATTCGATCAAGCATCTTCGGTTTATTGGCCATCGTCGTGTTCGCGGCTGCGGCTTGCCAACGCGATGAGATCAAGGTCTACCGTTTGGCCAAGGGTGATTCGGGTCTTGATGCGCCCGCCGGGGATGCGCATGACCATGCGGCTGGTGATGGACATGAGCATGGCGCGCCGATGGATATGGGCAGCGCCGACGCACTCCCTGAACATGAGCCGGGCAGTAAACTGCTTTGGGACAAGCCGAGTTCGTGGCAAGAAAAGCCGGGAGACGGCATGCGCCTGGCGACCTTCGTCATCCCTGTCGAAGGTAAGCAGAAAGTCGAGATGGCGGTCGTCGTCTTGGCGGGTTCCGCGGGTGGCGACCTTGCCAATGTCAACCGCTGGCGCGGACAGCTCGGCGTCGAACCGGTCAGTCAGGCCGATCTTGACAAACAGGCTGTCAAAGTCGACAGCAAGGCGGGCAAGGTCTTGACCGTGCAGATCATGGGTGGCGCTGCGGGTCACGGCAGCGCTAAACAGGCGATGCTGGCCGCGATCTTGAACCGTTCCCAGGAGACTTGGTTTTTCAAGCTCACAGGACCTGAAGGCGCGGTCAAGGGCGTGAGAGACGATTTTATGGGTTTCTTGAAGACTCTAAGAGTGAAGGCCTGATAGCATACGATGCCTGGACCGCTTAAGGCGCACTATAAGAAGTTTCGCGATTTCTTCCTTTCGATCAAGCTCACCATCATCTGCTTGTCACTTCTGGCCATCTTGGTCGTGGCCTGCACTTTAGCGCAGGTGCGTCTAGGTACGTTCGCGGCAGTCGACGTCTATATCAGGAGCCTGTTCGTTTACTGGGCCCCTGGCGAGGGCGCATTCAAGATCCCGGTGTTCCCCGGCGGCGGCCTGGTGGGGTTCGTGTTGATGATCCATCTTATCGCGGTGCAACTCTTGCGGCTTAGGTGGGATTGGCTCAAGATCGGCATCTGGGTCACGCATCTGGGATTGGCGCTGTTTTTCGTCGGTGAGTTCGTGACTGGTTTCTTGCAGCAGGAATCACAGATGATATTCGAAGAAGGCCAATCACGCAATTATGTGGAAGATTTTCGTTCTTCAGAACTCATTATAGCGGAAAGGACGCGTTCTGATTATGACGAAGTGGTAGCTATCCCGGCAGATGCGCTCGCTCGCCGCAGTGTTTTTGCGCACGAGCATCTGCCTTTCACAGTCAAAGTCAAAAGGTTTTATCCTAATTCCATGTTGCGCAGGGCCGAGCCGGGTTGGCCGTCGGATACGGGCGTTGTGAAGGGCGAGGGCGCTAGTTTGATGGCAGTGGGGCGCCCCAAAGTCAGCGCTGATAATGAGGCTGACCAGCCGTCGGCCAATATCGAGATCGTCGCTATGACGGCTTGGTCGGCGAGTGGCTGGTTTCCACGCTCATCGCCGCACCGCAAGAGTTCCTCTGGCAGGGCAGGAAGTTCACGCTTTTGATGCGCAGTTCGAGGGAGTATCTGCCCTATTCCATCGAGCTCAAGGATTTCCGTCATGAGGTTTATCCCGGTACGGAGATTCCCAGACATTTTTCGAGTCTGGTGAGTCTTATCAATGAAGAGCGCAGTGAAAAGCGAGATGTGCTGATCAGCATGAACAAGCCTTTGCGTTACCAAGGGTTGACGTTTTATCAGGCGAGTTTCGGTAAGGACGATACGCTTTCTATCTTGCAGGTGGTGCGCAATCCCGGCTGGTTGGTGCCATACGCGGCTTGCGTCCTCGTCGGTTTTGGCTTGCTGCTGCATTTTGTCTTGCGCTTGAGGACTATCTGGGGGGCATGATGAGACGCTTATTGGCCATAGTTCTATTGGCTCTAGCCCTGCGGGCGCAGGCCGCGCCTTTGGATGATTTTGACCTGAAAGGTTTCGGCAGCCTGCCTGTCGTGCATGAGGGTCGCCGCAAGCCTTTGGACACCTTGGCACGCAGCAGCTTGTTGTTGCTGCGAGGCAAGCAGACGGTCCGTCATGAAGATCGGACGATCTCTGCTATCGAGTGGTTCCTTGACGTTGTTGCCCGCCCGTCTTTGGCTGACTTATATCCGACATTCCGCATCGATGACCAGGAAGTCTTGGATTCGTTAGGCTTGGGTTCCAGGAAAGGCAGATATTTCTCTTTCCACGATATCGGCCCGGGACTGGCAGAACTTGAACGACAAGGGAGCCGCGGCGAATCCATCGAAGTCACGAAGCGCACGCGCTTCGAGCGTGCGGCGGCGAATCTCTATCAGCGAGTGATCGTTTATTATCGTTTGCGTAATACCTTTGCCATCGCCGGGGAGAAGACGCTGGCCGAGGAATTGCAGGAACTTGCAAAGGCTGCGGAGCCTGTTGTCAAAAAGAACACAAAACGTTCCGGCAGTAAAGCTGCCGACCCGCATGCTGATCACGCGCATCCTGACTCCGCCGCAGCACGTTGGGATTTTTTAGTGCAAACCGGGATTTTCTTGCCCCTGCCTCCCGCGGACCAGAATAGTCCGGACATGTGGAAGACTATAGGTGCCGGCCTCAAAGACGCTGCCGAGGGGCAGGCGGCGCATCCGGCTTTGGCCGGATATGCGCAGATGTTCGATGCCTGGCATGCAAGGGATCCGTTTGCTTTCAGTAGGGCTATGGGTGGCTATGAGTCATGGTTACGGCAGCATCAGCCGAAAGTGACGAGCAAGGCTGTTTACGAGTGTTATTTCAACGCAGCGGCGCCGTTCTATTGGGGTATGGTGCTTTATGTTATCGCGACGCTGTTAGTCTTTTATGCCTGGCTCATGGGTTCGAAGCAATCCTTGACGTGGGCATGGCGCGTGGCGTTGGCGGCGTTCGTCTTGCATACCACCGGATTGCTGTTCCGCATGGTTATCGAGGGCAGACCCCCGGTCACTAACCTGTATTCTTCGGCTATCTTCGTAGGCTGGGTGGCAGTGGCTTTGGGTCTTATCCTTGAGCGGCGGTTCTCGGGAGGACTTGGCAGTGTGGCTTGCGGCGTCGTGGGTTTTTCGACCCTCATCATCGCGCATCACTTGAACCTACAGGGCGACACCATGGAGATGATGCGTGCCGTGCTTGATTCTAATTTCTGGCTGGCCACTCATGTCGTCACGATCACCATCGGCTATGGTGCGTGTTTCCTGGCCGCGTTCTTCGCGCACATCTTCATCTTGCGCGGCAGGTTCACCCGCTCGCTCGACCGTCATACCATGTTGACGCTCACCCGCATGACCTATGGGGTGCTATGTTTCGCGTTACTTTTCTCTGTGGTTGGCACTGTCTTGGGTGGCATCTGGGCGGATCAGTCCTGGGGCCGTTTCTGGGGCTGGGACCCGAAGGAGAACGGCGCACTGCTTATCGTGCTCTGGATCGCTATCATCCTGCACGCGCGCTGGGGCGGTTTCATCCGTGAGCGCGGGCTGATGATCTTGGCTATCTTCGGCGGTGTGGTCACTAGTCTTTCTTGGTTCGGGGTCAATATGCTCGGCATCGGCCTGCATTCGTACGGCTTCATGGACAAAGCGTTCTTTTCGCTGATGGCGTTCATTGCAGCCGAGACGGTCGTGGCTGTCATCGGCATGAGCGCGCTCGCCGATTGGAAGAGCGCGAAGGCCTTCCAAGTCAAGTAAGGTGTATTGCTTTAGCGATCTGAAGTTCCGCGTGTCATTCTGAGGAGCAATGCGACGAAGAATCAATTAAGAATCCTTTATTGATCCTTCGCTACGCTCAGGATGACAGTGGGGAACTTTAATCTACCAAGGGAATCCAGTAAGTTTTTTTCACTTGACTTTACCTCCCAGCGTTATCATAATTCTGCGTTGACTTATGCGTGAACGCGTGACCTTGCCCATCGACAAAGCGAACCGTAAAAGGATCGCGGCTATCAAAGCATCGCCTTCATACGCCAAAGCGTTCGAAGACATCAAATTCCTGAAAAGCGATGGGTTAAGACCGTTGCGTTTGCAACTCGAGTTGCTTAAGCCCGAGAGCGTGCTTGAGCGCGAAGGTGTCAAGGCTACAGTCGTGGTCTTTGGCAGCGCCCGGATCCCCGAGATGGCGCACGCTTCGAAACTCGTTGAGACCTTGGAGGCGAAGTTGCGCTCGAAGCCTCGCGATAATGGATTGACCGAGAGACTGGCGGCGGCGAGAGCGCTTTTGTCTAAGTCACGTTATTATGAAGAGGCGCGCCGTTTTGGGGCGCTGGTTTCTAAACACTTCGCCAGCAAGGGCGTGGTAGTCTGTACGGGCGGCGGCCCTGGGATCATGGAGGCTGCCAATCGCGGAGCCTCTCAAACTGGCGCTAAATCCGTCGGTTTGAACATCACCCTACCCTTTGAGCAGGACCCGAACCCGTATATCTCTCCTGAACTTTGTTTCCAGTTCCATTATTTCGCAGTGCGCAAGATGCATTTTTTACTGCGCGCCAAGGCGCTGGTGGTCTTCCCCGGCGGGTATGGGACTATGGATGAGCTCTTCGAGGCTTTGACTTTGATCCAGACGCGCAAATTCGAGGCCATCCCGGTCATTTTGGTGGGTAAAGCCTATTGGAGTCGTGCGGTTGATTTCAGGTTCATGGCCGACGAAGGAGTCGTCGACGCGCAAGACCTCAAACTGTTCCATATCGTCGAGACTGCTGAAGAAGCTTTGGGTATCCTTAAGAAGTCGATGTGCGTCTAGCCTGCAGTCAGCATCCTGATTCCTCTGTTGGTAGTACTAAAGTCCTATGAATGATATAGGACTTTAGGGCAAAGAATCTTACCCTCCAGTCCCTAGGAGCGGGGTCCGGCTGCCTCTATAATCAGATGGTAGGGTTAGGCACTGGAGGTCAGCAAATGAGTGGGGCGTCTAGCTTGCGGATCTATCGCCAGCGTGTGGTCGCAGTCATTGT
>JBBTGF010000215.1:0-4567 GCA_038041525.1 Elusimicrobiota bacterium
TCTCCTCATACGCTCCCCGCCAAAACGCCCACTCTCGCCTCTTCTTGGCAAGCCTCGATAACCGCGCTCTCTTGGGCGTTGCTGGTAGCCATGCGGTATTCCAGCTCTGTAGGCCTTAAGCGTAAGACCCTGGACCTGTCCCCAAAAGTCAGGAGCATTTCTGCGTATTCATGTTGTTTTATGCTGAGCCCTTTAGTGGCTTCGATTTGCGCCGGATTTAAACCAAACGCTTCAAGCGCCTCATGGCCCATAGCCAAACGCAGAAAAATCTTCCATTCCGCATTGGCGATCATGGCGGTCGAGGCCTGACTTGTTAAAAAATCCTGCGGACTTTGTGATACGGAAATGATGGCTGCATTGAATTTCCTCGCCGTACGGTAAAGCCGCGACACCAGATCGCTGGCAGTTTCGTCATTGAAGAATTCCCAACCCTCATCGATGACGATGACTTTCTTGATAGCTTTGTCTTTTAAAGTTTGGGTAAGCCCGAAGGAGATCATAAAAATCAAAGGCACCTGCAATTCCCTGTGGTCTTTAAGGTGCGCCAGGTCGAATACTGTCAAGCGTCCACTGAAAGGCTTGATCTGACTGGGAGAATTAAGGATTTTTCCGTAGATACCTTCGCTATAGAGTTTAAGCTCCCGCGCCAGGCGCAAGGCTTCCTGGCAATCATCACTTTGCCCGCCTAGCTCCTCTAAAGTTTTAACGAATTCACCCAGCATGGGTGTATCTTGGACCGATTCACCATAAAGCCGCCGTAAAGCTGCTTCCAGAAGCCGCTTTTCTATTTGCGTCACTGGACGCAAGAGCATTTTCTGGATAAGAATCCGTAAATAACCCAAAAGGTCAGAGTCGAAACTCCCATCCGCCGCTAACATGACTTCTTTGGCCGGAAAAGGATTGATAGCGAATTGTTCGCTTAGGCAAACCTCAAAATAATCACCTCCTAAATAATGACAAAGCCTCTTATAACTACCTCCGATATCGATGACCACAAAACGCATAGCTGGATCTCCGGCTAAAAGGCTCATGATGAGATAATTCATGGAGAAGCTTTTTCCCGAACCCGTGCTGCCGATGACCAGGCCATGCCTGGGAGAATCTTCAACAAAAGGCCCGAAAGAAAAAATCTCCTGTTCCGCTGTCTCAAAAATAGCGCCGCATGGCTCCTGGTGACGCCAGGTCGAGGAAAAAGGAGCCAAATAAGCGGCGAGCTCGGTCGTGACCAACCTTTTCCTCGGACAATGATGCACGCTCAAGGGCAAGCGTGAAAAAAACATCCTTTCATGGAGAAGATCCTCCACCACAGCTTCACAACCCAAGCAATCACGGAAAGCCATGGTGATCCGGGACAGGCTGCTGGCTAGGGCATCCTCATCAACCCCAGAAGCCAGAGTAAAAAGACTCGTCAATAGAAGTCTCTCGCCGCGATCGCGTATTAGGGTGATGATCTCATCGAGCTCTCCAGACTTGATCTGGGCTTCGTAATTTTTACCGCCGCCCAACGACACCAGACTAAAACTCAGGCGCTGAGACTTTTTAAGCTGCTGCAAAGCCCGTTCGCAATCTATGGCGAGAAAATTTATCAGTAAACAGGATTCCGGCGGCAACCTGCGGATGAACTTATCCATACTGCCTAACTCCATTTCTTCTCCGAAACTAAACATCCTGACTGCGCTGAAATACTTACCGTCTATCCAGAAATGGCTTTTTTTGCTTTGCGCCGCGGACGCACAAAGCTGACTGCGCAAGCTGGTTTGCTCTAAATAAGAGATGGGCTGACCTTCCTGCTTGGCGCGCGAAGGATTGAGCAAACGCCAATAAAGCCCCAACACTTCATTTCTGTCCAAGCGCTTAGCCTGAGTCTTAAGCGGCCCTATTTGGCCGAATAGATTAGATTCAAGCGCTATCAGTCTATCCTTGACCCCCTGGATTTTTTCTTGCACTGCGCACTCTTTACTTGGCAGAAAAATCTTGGCCGACATCTTGCCGGCCGCAAGAGGATGCTCGATACCGAGAAAAAGACTCTGCCTTCTTTGCATCAACCGGGCGCTTTGCAACATCGTGGCACGCGCTTCCAGCAATGCCTTGAATGGCCCATCAGTCTCAAGCGCCTTCTTCCTACTGGCGTCGGCATGATGATGCTTCGGCGTTTCTCCGGCTTCGATCAAACATGTCAAACTGGCCCCCTCCGGAAGCATGCCGAGCATAGACTGCGCCTGGCGGATATAGTCATTCATCCCACCGCCTGACTCAAGTAAAAGATCGACGCCTGGAGCAATGTCGTAAGCGAAAGCGGCTTGACCGGCGGTGCCCCAGATCAAACCCTTATCTTCGATCCCCCAGAGATTGACCCGGCTCGCGATGCCGCGTCTTGGGTCAAAAAATGACTCAATCATGTTTTATTTCCAGCTCTGCCAACAATGCCCTGGGGGAACGAAAATAATCGAAAAGAGCTTGCGTATAACCGGGCGCTTGCTTGGCTTTGACAAAATAGAACCAAGCCCATAGCGCCATGGCCAAACCTAGATCAAGACATGGACTCTTGACCAGAATGAACAAAAAACCGGTTATTCCCACGAGTACGCCCCAATCCTCGATCTCAAGCCCCATAAAACGGACCTTGACCTCGATGTTCCTGAAAGTCTTAACGCAGGGCCGATCCAACGCCGGATGCCTTGATGATCATATTGGCGATGGTCATCACCAACAACATGCCCAGCCCTCCGGCCACGGCCTTACCGGCGGACTCCCATTTCTCATCGTCACCCTTGGCATAGGCATAGGATCCCCATAGTAAACCAAAGAGCAGGACCGACGCCCCACCGATCCTGGCAATAGGATCGACCACGCCTAAGATAGCCGTGGTGATTTCCCGTTCTTCGGCGGTCGCGGCGAAAAGCGCCGGGCTTACCACACCGACAACGGTCAAGGCAAGCGTTATTTTCTCTTTAAGCTTGCGCAGTAGACACCCTCTCGGTCTTATGTTTTCCTGTTTATTTTCTTCCATATCATCCTCCTGTTTATTCGCTCGCGGCATCTAGCATGCCCGGGACCAACTCCCGGATCAAGACTGAACGCGGATCCCTGGGCCAGCGTTTGCTGAATTCCTGCGCTAACGGCGCATAATCGCCGACCTGACGCTCGGCAAAATTAACGGAAAAAAAGAGCCAAAGCTTACGCCGCTCCTTTTCTGCGCGGCTTAAAGCGACGGGGAAGAGCCGGATGCGTGGATAAGTTTTCTGCTCGGCGTCCAGCCGTAGGCGTTTCACGCTATCTTTAGCCAACAAAGAGATCAAGGTCTGCCTGACTTCGTTACTCGCAGGGTTAAGCACGTAGAGCTTTTCCAAAGAACGTTCAGCTGAGTTGCTATCGCCGTTTTCAAGGAATCTTTTGGCTTCCTCAGCCAGATAATCCTTAAGTGAGCTAGCGCGCTGTTTCATTTCGCTGTTAGCATCGGGCATGCGCTGGCCTGAATCCTCTTCATCACGAAAAAAATAACTCAAACCTACTCGCGCCGTTGGAGTGATAGCCTGCATCTGCCAGGCAAAATCTAAAGCAAAGGTCCGGTCAGCCGTAAGCAAACCGACCCCAAAGCGAGGACTGCCGTTCATGCCTAAACGTAAGGAAAAAAAACGTAAAAGCGCATAGCCTAGGCCTGCGGAAAATCTGGGATTACTGGCGTCCAATACTTTTTCCACTTGCACGGTCAGCGCCATGGGTCCATTGTCCACCGCAAGAGCAGTGCGTAGCTCCTGGGGATAGACCTCTTTGTTCCCAGCCAGATTAAGGCCGGAGAAATAAGCGTTTTTAAGTACAGCGCCAAGAGTCAAATGAGACGCAACGCGGCCTGAGACCCCTAGGTCGATGAAGCGCGCCTTGGAAGCATGACTGGCAAGCCGGAAATCGAGTAATCCCAAGGCGCTTCCGACTTGCATGCTACCGTTGATCGGACGCGAGAATCCGAAAAGATAGGCGCGTTCATAGCTTTTAGCCTGACTGCCTGGGTCAAGGACGTCTTGCCTGACCGTGATCTCCCCTAGATCAAGATTGATCACCCCTATCCCCATAGAATTGCCACCTAGGCTAAAAGCGCTGCCCAACCAGGAGTAATTGACTCCCGGAAAAAGTTGAGCGTACTCCCCGGTGATGCCGCTTTGACCCGAGGCCAAACCGGCAGCGTTGTAATAAAGAGCGTTGGGACCTTGAGCAAAAGCGACCACTGCGCCTCCCATAGATTCTTCGAATGAACCGGGACCATGGGTAAGAAAATTCGTACGACCAAGCGGTTGCGCCCACAGCATCTGCGCGTGGATGAGCGCCAGAAGAAATAGAATCTACAACGGAGACCTTATTTTTAACTAAGAAAACCCATGTCTTTCCAACGAATTATCCAATCCAAGAAGAAATTTGCCCATCGGCTAGCCAAAGAGTCCTTGATTTCAAACATCCGCTTAAAGCAGGCGACTATATCTTTCTTTCCGAAGATATTTGTCCGCTGCAAGTGAAGATCATTCGGAATTTAATGAAAGAATTCAAATTTTATACAGTAGAGACAACCCCACGG
>JBBTGF010000216.1:0-4669 GCA_038041525.1 Elusimicrobiota bacterium
TAAAAAGCAAGTCACTATCGTCATCGTGACGCATAATATGCAGCAGGCGGCGCGAGTCTCGGATTTTACCGGGTTCATGTTGACCGGCGAACTGGTGGAATTCGGGCTGACGGATATGATGTTCACGAATCCGAGTGATCGCAGGACCCAGGACTACGTCACCGGCCGGTTCGGCTGATCGGAGGGTATATGCAGCGTCATTTCGAACAGATCGAAGAAGAGTTGAAGGACCGGTTACTTTATATGGGTTCCTTGGCGGAGGAGATGATCGCTCGGGCCGTGCAGGCGCTCGTCGAGAGGAAGCGGGAATCCTTGGCAAAAGTACACACCGATGAGGAGCAGGTCAATCGTCTGCACATCGAGATCGATGAGCGTTGCTTAAAATTGCTCGCTTTGTACCAACCTGCCGCAGCCGACCTGCGTTTTATCGTCGCTTGCGTCAAGATCAATGCTGATCTTGAGCGTATCGCCGATCAAGCGGTCAATATCGCCCAGACGACCGATGTCTTACTTGGGCAGCCTTTGTTGGAGCGCAAGTTGTTGGGTATCCCTCGCATGGCGCAGGTGGCCCGGGGGATGCTCAAAGACAGTCTTGATGCCGTCGTAAAAAAAGACCCGCAAGCGGCTCGATCGGTGGTTGCCAGGGATGAAGAGGAAGACCATCTTAAGAGCGAGGCGTTCCGCGACTTGTTGTCGCTAATGCAGTCCGATCCCGCGTGTATCCAGCGAGCTCTGGGGTTGATCTTGATCTCTCGCAACCTGGAACGCATCGCCGATCATGCCACCAACATCGCCGAGGACGTGATCTTCATGGCGCTGGGTAAAGACATCCGTCATCATAACGCACGGTGACAATGCGCTGCGTGATACGAACTCATATGCGGCTGGCGCCCAAGAATCTGGAACTCGCCGTGGGCGAGTATGCAGAAACGCTCTAGCGAGATACCCTTTTCTCTCTCAGTGATTTCATAGCGTTAGCGGGACCGTGGTCAGGCGACGTCGGCCGGAGTGCCCTGATGGCGCTCGACGTCGCGTTGCTTCTTGGCTTTACTGAAGGCGCGCTTGATCATGGTGTGCAGGACGGTCTCGCCACGGGACTCGAACCTTCCTGTGGCCACATGCCAGATAGTCATGACCACCCGCCAAGGCCGGAAAAGATAGTTCGAACCGTAGAATAGGGCGAAACCGAAGAGTTGATAGAAGCGGATCCAGGATTTATCGATATGCTTGGCGAAAGTGCGCATGCGGGTGAAATCTACATAGCACAACGAATCGAAGAACGCGTCATCGAGCGGTTCGACGATGAGGCCTTCCTTTTTTAGGTCATCGAATAGTTCTGAACCCGGATAAGGCGCGAAAGGGAACAGGGATGCGTCATGAGCGCCATAGAAGCTCATCTTAAGCAGGAACCGTAAGGATTTCCAGACTTCTTTGTGGGTCTCTTCAGGGAAACCGATGATGATGTTGAACTTGACGTTCAATCCCGCTTTGATGCAATCGCGCATCGAGGTCTTGATGTGGCCTAGATGCACGCGCTTCTTGATCTGGTCTAAAGTCACGGGCGAGCCGCTCTCCGGGGAGAATCCCATGTTGCGGCAGCCGGACTCGTAGAGGTAGCGCGCCACCTCGCGGTCGATGGCTTCCGAACGCGTGCCGACGGGCAACTGCCAGGTGATCTTGATGTTGCGGCGCAATAAGCCTTTGGCGAAGCTGATGATCCAGTCTTTGCGGATGATGGCTGTCAGATCGAGGAAGTCCACATTGTCGATCTTATAGCGCTTCACGTAATCTTCGATCTCGTCTAAGACCCGTTCCGGGTCGCGGGCGATCCAGCGGGTGGTCCACATCATCGCGCTTGAACAGAAAGTGCACTGGAATGGACAGCCGCGGGTGGCCAGCATCGAGATGGTGCGGCCGCGGTTGATACCATGGCCGATGCCTTCGGTGAAATAGTTCTCCATCGGGACTAGATCCCAGGCTGGCGGGGCGATGTCGTCGATATTGGCGATGCGCCCGCGCCGGTATTTAAGCAGGACTTTATCCTGCTGATGGTAGGCGATGCCTTCGACTGCGTTTAGATCCTTGCCTGCACCGAGCGCTTCTAAGAGTTCGAGCAGGGTCTCTTCGCCTTCGCCGATGACGCACGCCATGACTTCGGGGCAGTCGCGCAGGCTGTATTCGGGCAGCGCTGAAAAATGTTCGCCGCCGCCGATGATGGGGATGGCGGGGAACGCGGCGTGGATCTTGCGGATCAGGCGTTTGACTTTAGGCCAGTCCACCGAGAACATGCAGGAGATGCCGATGATGTCGGCGTCGCGGTCGATGTGCGCGACGATCTCGTCATAGGTGAGACCTCCCAGCAGGAGGTTGTCGTCATATTCATAGCTCATCAGGCGCGTGGTGTTCTCGCCGACGCCGTCGACCATCTGCACTCGATGGCCCGCGCTTCTTAGAGCGGCAGCCAGGTAAGCCAATCCGAGCGGTTGGGTCCGCTGTGGGGCGAAGGAGAAACGCGGCATGACATCAGGTGGCCTGACCAACGTCACTTTGAAGGTTTTAGCGGTCGCACGTGTCCTTAGGTATCTGATCGTGGGCAGTAACGGGTTTTCTTTGTTGATGTCCCGGCTAGGCATGCGGCTTTCCTTTCATCGCCCAAGTTTAGTAAATCCGAATGATAGCGGTGGCATAATATGAAGATGCTGCGAGTCCTTCCGGCGCTTGTCGTCGTCTTGTTGAGCGCGTCTGGCATCGTTGCTCAAGAAAACCTTGCGCGCGCGGGTACGCTGGGCGTCAGTTATCCCGCTTGGAGTCCGGATGGTTTCGCCGCAGCCGACGTCTATCTTGAGCAAGCCAAGACCGCGGGTTTCCGGTCGATCGCTTTTGTGCCTACCTATACTTATTCGGGTTTCAATATCGTCGATCTTTCCAAAGGGCCGAAATGGACGGATTATGAGAAGGCGCTCGAGACGGCTTTGAGCCGGGGTTTCGCGGTGGTACTCAAACCCCATCTTGATCCGAAGAAGTATCAGCCGGGGTTCGACCAGGCGGCGTCATCTGACCATAGCTGGCGCGTAGGTTGCCCTTGGCGCGGGTATTTCGATATCGATCCGATGAATGAGGATTACCGCGAGAAAGTCATCGGTACGCATCTGCAGATGATCGCCGCCGTCTTGCATCGTCTGGATGCCAAAGGGGTCAAGTCGGCGGGTGACATCCGTCTCGATCTGGGCGCCGAACTGATGAATTCCATGGTCTATCAACCGCAGCAGTGGGTGGCGTTGGCGGCTTGGGCAAGGAAAGAGAGCAGGCGTTTGGGTATCGAAGATCGTGTCATGCTTTCACATAATTTCAGCCATCATTTCGAGATCCCCGATGATTTTGTCTTGCGCATGGATAGCGAGAAGCGCGAAGAGTTGGCGCGTTACATCAAGAGTTTGGATGCGTTGGCCGTCTCGCAATATATGGACCTGACCGCGGCGCTCACTGATGAGGAGCGCGTCCGGCGCTTGCCAACGGCGCAAGAAGTCGCGAAAGCCTTGCTCATGCATGAGCAGAATCTGCGCCGCGATATCCTGGAGGGTCTCTTAGGCCTCAAGGCTGACGAGGTTCCACAACTGCATCTGGGAGAATTCGGCGTTGGCCGTGGCGGTCTGCGCCACCCCAATCTTTGGGAGGGCGCGGTCACGGCCGAGGAGCAACAGGCCTTGCAACATGAGATCGCGTTGGGGCACGAGGGATTGGGTCTATATATGCGTCAAGACAACGGCCGCCGCGCGCAGAGCGCCATTTTGTGGGTGACGGGCCGTTTTTACGACATCTTCGGTTGGATGAACCCGTTCGATGCGATCCCCGAGGCCGCGCGGGCCTATAGCAAGTGAATCTGAAAGCCGTTGTGGTTTTGGCATTGCTTTGTGTCGGTGCTGCGCCGTGTGCGGCGGCGCCGGGTTTTGATGAGTTTTGGCGCCAGACTCTTGCCGAATTAAAAACCATCGCACCATCCCCCACGATGCGGTTGGCTGGGAACAAGTCAAGCGGTAAGGCCGAATGTTTTAAAGTCGATTACCGTAGTTTAGGCCAGCGGCGCGTCTATGCTTGGTATTGTCGGCCGAAGCGGACCGGAAGATCCCCGGGTATCGTCATCAATCCCTGGTATGGCCTGGGTCAGGTAGAGGCCCCGCTTTATATCGCAGAGATGGGTTACGCAGTCCTGGCCTATCAGGGCCGGGGTTACGAGGTGGACCTTTCGAGCTATCCGCCGGATAATAGTTCGTATATGACGCTCGGCATCACCGACCCCAAGGGCTATGTCTATCGCGAGATGGTGGCGCATGCGCTGCGTTCTTTGGATTTTTTAGCGTCACGTCCCGAGGTAGACCAGGCGCGATCAGGCATGATCGGGCCGAGCCAGGGCGGGGGGTTGACCTTGATCGCTGCCGCGCTGGATCCTCGCGTCAAAGCCGCGGCCGCTGATTTTCCTTTTTTGACCGGCATCCCCGAAGCGTTGCCGGTGGCGACCTATCCCTATCAAGAGGTCCGGGACTATTTGGCTAAAGACCCCGGTCAGCAGGCGGTTGTCGCCGCAACGTTGGCTTATTTCGATACCGCGAATTTCGCGGCGCGCATCACTGTCCCGGTCTTCATCACTGCCGGACTTAAAGATAATGTCTGT
>JBBTGF010000217.1:0-1027 GCA_038041525.1 Elusimicrobiota bacterium
CCTCCATATGTATTGTCACTGTTTTTAGGTGTCCGTCAAACCCGGGTCAGCTCAGCCTATCCCCATGAGTTGCAAATATCCCCCTGCAATCATTGCAAATAACCCGATATAGCTATTGCAAATAACCCGTTGCATGGGTATCATTTATAGACAAGACTGAAAAATAGCGGGATTTAAAACGTATGACCTATAGACCGCGTGTCGTCGATGAAGAACTTATTCGACGCCTTTCCTCAACAGGAGCGGTCGTCATTGAAGGCCCTAAGGCCTGCGGCAAAACCGCAACCGCCAGAGAAATTGCGGCAAGCGAAGTTCTCCTCGATATTGACGAGGCTGCGCGTAATGCGATAGCGATCGACCCCGCTCTGGCGCTGACCGGAGCCGTACCACGACTGATTGATGAATGGCAGGTCGCACCTGCGATCTGGAACCATATCCGTCGCACCGTGGATGCGCGTGGCGCACCGGGTCAATTCATTCTGACAGGATCGGCCGTACCAGCCGACGATATTACGCGCCATGGAGGCGCGGGCCGCCTGACTCGCCTTCGTATGCGGCCCATGTCTCTCTTTGAGATGGGTCAATCAAGCGGAACAGTATCGCTCAAGGGATTGCTTCGCGGCAAAAGTTATCAAACTCCGGATACCGGCGTGAACGTCGCCACCATCGCACAACGGATCGCAGTAGGTGGCTGGCCCGGCCTTCTCAACCGGGATCCAGACAAATCTCTGGAATCGCTACGTGACTACCTCGAAGAGATCCGTCGTACCGATATACGACGCGTCGATCAAAAATACCGTGACCCCGAAAAGGTCGGTGGGTTCCTCCGCTCGAGCGCTCGCAATGTGGCGACCTACGCCTCGCTTGCCACGCTCGCTGCGGATACCGCAGGAGCGGACGGTACGCTAAAAGAGGACACGGCCAGCGAATATCTTACGGCTTTACAGCGTCTGATGTTCATTGAAGATCAACCCGCATGGGCGCCACACTTGCGATCTAAATCCAGAGTGCGAAGCATGCCGAAGCG
>JBBTGF010000218.1:0-1787 GCA_038041525.1 Elusimicrobiota bacterium
GACGCGCTCTTTGAACATCATCACCGTCCCCCGGCGCCAATAATCACTGGCAAGGTCGGACACAAACAAGATCGTCGCCAATTCCGCGAACTCGCTCGGCTGGAACTGCACGGGGCCCAACACGAACCATGACTTGGACCCATGGATCACCTTTCCCATCACTAACACCA
This sequence comes from Elusimicrobiota bacterium, assembly GCA_038041525.1. GTDB lineage: Bacteria > Elusimicrobiota > Elusimicrobia > JACQPE01 > JACQPE01 > JBBTGF01. The sequence continues at coordinate 171 of JBBTGF010000218.1, forward strand.
GGGACAATAAGAATATCGCCCCCCCGTATATCACGCCGCTAAGCTCGGCAAAAAGCGTATACGGAAGGATGATGATCAGCGCAGCGAGCAAGACGCCGAGCCCCGAGGAGACCAGGTGTTTGAGCCATAATGATTCGAAGATCGGCATCGCCGAAAGACCGGAGTATACGACCATCGCTCCAAGCCCAAGAAGCAAGACGAACGCCGTGACCAAGCCCGCATCCATGCTCAAGAACTGGACCCGTGTCGACTCGTTAGCCGACATGCGGGGTATGAACAACGGACTTCTATCCAGCATCTGGCAACAATCCTTGTTGAGTGATGAATTCCTGCACCACGCGACGCGCCACGGGCGCGGCGGCGGAAGAACCATGCCCGCCATTATCCACCACGACCCCGACGGCCAATAGCGGCGTGCCTGAAGGGTCTTTGAGATAACAAGCGAACAGACTATGATCATCGCCATGCGGATTCTGCGCGGTACCCGTCTTGCCGTAGATATGATAACCGGGGATCATGGCGCTTCTTCCTGTGCCTTCGGTGACTACCAATGAAAGCGCCTTGTCTAAGAGTTCCCAGGTCGTGTCGCTGACCGAGGTCAGACTATAAAGCGGCTTACCGCTTTGTGCACGTTCATAAACCACGGTCTTGGTCAATGGATCCTGGACCCTGGCCACCACATAAGGTTCATAAAAAGTACCGCGGTTGGCCACCATGCTTAGCAATGCCGCTATCTGCATAGGAGTCGTCAAGATCTCACCTTGACCGATGACGAAATTAAGCGTATCCCCCGGATACCATCCTCCCTTGGCCGCGCGCCACTGCGGAGTCGGGATGAAACCACTGGAACCGAACTCGGGGAACTCGATAAGCGAGATCTTCTTACTGAATGGGAACTTGAGCGCCCATTGCGAGAGCGCTTCTGGCCCGGTAGCCAGACCCAGGTTGTAGTAATAAACGTCGCAAGAATTCTTGAGCCCCTCAAGAAAATCGCATTGGCCATGTCCTTCTTTTTTCCAACACTTAAACACCCTGGTAGGCAGCGCATACGAGCCGCCGCAGTAGAACTTCTTAGCTGGAGAAAGCCCTGTCTCCAAAGCCGCTATCGAAGAGACGATCTTAAACACACTACCCGGTGGATACGTCCCGGTCAAGGCTCGCAAGAACTCATTGCCGCCTCGGGGAGAAGAATATTCATCCTTCACATAACTATTAGGATCGAACCCCGGCGTCGAGACGATGGCTAAGACCGCTCCGCTGCGCGGGTCTAAGGCCACCACAGAACCGGATCCCACTTTGGTTTCTTTCAACGCCTTATAGGCGCTCAAAACCAATCCGGAATGCACCGTCAGCATGACGTCTTGCCCAGGCCTCGGCTCTTGGATGAGCCGCCTATAGGCAGTGACGCCGGCATCCTGCTGCTGGCCGTCCGGGGCGGGCGCGCGCTGAAGAAACTCTCCACCCGCACCCAGGAGACGATGGGCCAGCTCAGCACGACGATGTACGAAGCCCTCTCCGGGATCCAGATCGTGCAGGCCTTCAGCATGGAGCCGCACGTCAGCGGCGGATCGCCGCTCGCGACGCCGTGCTGGAAGAGATTCTCCGGTCCCGGTTCGC
>JBBTGF010000219.1:0-1437 GCA_038041525.1 Elusimicrobiota bacterium
GGCTACAATCTAAAGACATGGAATTAACTTGTATATCCGCAGTAAGGTCAAGTCCCGACCCATCGAAGAATCTCTCGCCGATCCCTAAAGCCTTTTCTCCGTCACTCGTTCCCATCGACCGGTCGATGGCAATGGCATGCACGGGGACGCTCTTAAACAAGATAAGCAACGAAAGTAGAAGGCTGGCGAGTTTCTTCGGCATACCTAATAAAGGTTAGCCTGGGCCGGTTTGAGGGCCTAGGGTCGTTAGACCTAAAGCAAAAGGGCTTAGGACCTAGGACTAAAGTCTTATGCGTGTTGCGCTAGCGCATTGAACTAATGGCAGCGACTCCTGCACGCTCAACGGCAAGACGCTGCGAACCTACGGATTTTTTAAAAATACCGTGATATCTTCTGGCAGGAAATGGATAGTATCGCGTAGTTGCCTTCTTGAGCAAACTTTGGACTTAGCGATCGCCTCATAAAGCCAACCGAGATGCACGCAATCGCGCACGCCCCATTCCCTGGGGAACGATTGCCATCCATAGCCGATCTGCTCGTTTTCAGGAATGACACCCACCCAATCCTGATCAAGGATCCGGTCATGATAAGATTCGGCATCGTCGACGATGACAGGCAGGCCGGATCTAGTCAAAGCAAGCGCGATCCTACAGGTTTCGACGAGGCGGGTACTCGACAAAGCGCACAAATGCACCTCCCAAAAATCTGATTGTCCAGCCGCTCGCATAACATACATGTCGATATGCGTGCTATTACCGCCCCGATAGATCTCCCATGGATGCGAACCGCTCCAAGACTTCGATCGATGCCAGCGCTCGAACGCCTTGGCGGAGCCGGGTTTGATATCAAGCAGTCCGCCGTGTCGCCCATCGGCATATTTTTCGTAGTATTTTCTACCCGACAGGCCTGGTCGATATCCGAATTCCTTGAATGTCGCCGGATTGGCCTGGTAAGCTACCCTGCAATAATCAAGGAATCTATCCAGCGTCATGGCGCGGATCGGATGAGCAAGCGATCTTTGCAAGATCTTCGCCATCCTCCGTTTCTCGTCTCCCGTCAACTCCGAGGAGACCGGCATCCAGCCCGGAAGCAAGATCCGGACGTTCTTACGCTGTATAACGCCCTGACGCTGATACAAAGAGATCCTCTTAAGCAGCAACGCTTGCGCAGCTATAGGATTTTTCGCCACAGCGGTTTTCCAATGCGTGACCTCCTTGATCCAGATAGGAAGTCGTTTTTTGACTTCAGGAGCAACATCCCGCTTCGTTGGACAACTGAAAGGCTCAAACCCGCGTCCAGACAGATAATAGACCCCATCATATTGTGAGATATCCAATCGACTCCAACGGCTTGCCACTTTCAGGAAGAAAACCCATCGCCTATCCGATCCGCGCTCGATCGGCACGAAATCCTCGACAAGATCGATGAGCGTTTTAA
>JBBTGF010000220.1:0-4810 GCA_038041525.1 Elusimicrobiota bacterium
CAAACAATCCCAGGTGAAAGCGGAGGAGACCGCGGTGCGGAGTTCCGGTGTCATCTTGAGCAATCCTTCTGTCATCCTGAGCAATCCTTCTGTCATCCTGAGCAATCCTTCTGTCATCCTGAGCGAAGCGAAGGATCTATCGGGACACCCGAAAGATTCTTCGCCCCTTACGGGGCTCAGAATGACAGGGGTTACATCTTTAGTATCCCGCATCAAAGACACCGGGCTTAAAGCGGTCAAGAAGATCGACAGTATTCCGCCTAAGGCGAAGGCCGCAGTCATCGCGCTCGCTGTCGGCGCGGGGACATTGCTAGCTCCCGCCATAGCGCAGGCGGCGACTGTTCAATACAATCACGCCGATTCTTCCAGTATTTGGTACTTAGGATTACTCGCACTGCTCCCCGCGATCGCAAAAATCACGACAGTCGATGACGGGGCTTCACAGACGGCTACTCATAGTGATCAGGAAAAAATCAAAGATGCCGATATCCCGGAAGATATGATTTTTACGGTGAACAATTGGCGTGAAATAACCTTGAGTATTTACGCAGGATATTACGAGCCATTTTCGAGAAATAAATCGTCACATAAAAAAGCGTTTAATTTTCAAACATATTTTAGCGCCATGCCCCAAAAGGACCATCTAAATGCCCTGCGTATCATCAAAACAGCGTTTGATTCGTATTCTCAGCTCGACAAACGGATCAAGAGCGATGAGAGCGTTATCAATACATGGTTTTATTCACTGAGGATGTATGCGCAACATGTTCTGGACGATTTACATGCTACTGCCTATCGCTATGAGGATTCCTCCCTATTCGAGATCGAGAAATTAGAGAGAGAAATCGAGGAAATCTACACCTATCCTGGTGTACCTAATTCCTTGGAAATGGAAACCGCCATAGCGTTGGTTAGCGAAGATATATCGAGGCTTAAAGAAACAATCAAGAGCAGGGAATCCAAAGAAGATCAGCGCAAACAAGAAGAATCACAAAGAATAGTTGAAGCGGCGCAATACCGTTCCGCCATGACCCCGGACGCCATGACGATCGAGACCGCGGTCGAGGTTATCACTGATTTCCGCGCTTTTAAGGACAATCACGCCAAGATCGAGGAGAGCGCTCTCGGAAATCCGTACCGGGAAAGCGCCCAGCATCGAGGCATGACTCGCGATGACGTGCTTGCCCAGGCTGTCGTGACCGCGCATGATTTCATCGTCAATCGGCCCGCTGACGAGAAAACCTCCAAGGTATTGCAGAACCTGCCGTTTAGGGAGGCATATCAGGCGCTCTGCGAATCATCCAATGACGTTATCCTCAAGGAATCCGTAAAAAGGGCGGATCAATACATAAGTGTTTGGCAGTTGCCTCTTCATCTAACTTTTACTAAATGGTCTGCGATTGCATCTATCGTAGCTAGTATTTCGGGTGTTATTTTATTCACCATAAGTGCGTGGGATCCTCGTTCGTTTAGCACTTCAGATTCCAGTGCGTTATTTGTAGCTTCTGGTGTCAGTGCATGGATAATTTTTGCATTGATATCAATGGGTATCGTCCATAGGCTTAGTTCAATAAATAAAATTCCGCTAATTGTAGAAATGGATAGGATTGCCGTGAAGAAGCGATCAAATAAACGCCATGAGCAAAGAGAACGTAAACTTAAACAGCAGGCGGATGCGCGGGCCCCGGAATTGCTCAAAAAGCTTTCGCCAGAAAAGAAGGTCAAAGCCGCAAAACTGCGGGTGGATCCCTCTGTCATCCCGAGCGTCCTCCCTGTCATCCTGAGCGAAGCGAAGGATCAATCGAGTGATTCCTCTATTGATTCTTCGCTGTCGCTCGGAATGACAGAAGAAGAAACTGAAACCGAGGAAAAAATCCAGGCAGAGTTTGACGCTAAACTTGCTCGTGCCCAAGCCAAATATGGAGAGCGCGGTGTTGCCATTCTTGCGCCAGTTGCCGTTTGGACTGCCGCTACTTTGGGAGTCCCGGCGCTCACTTCTCTGACCCCTTCCTTTTCTGACTCCTTATTGGCTTTGTCCGCTTTAGTCGCCTTACCTTTGCTCGGCATGGCGCTGATTGCGGGTGATAAAACTAAAAAAGTCTTTGTCGATTACGGCTTGCTTGCGGAGCGGACGGAATTGGCGATCATTGCGAGGAAGGAACAGGTCGAGATCATGCATCTTGATTTGCGACGGGACGGCTCGCCGTTCATCGTGATGCCGGCACAACTTTACACCCAACTTAATCGTGAATACACGAGTATGGAGTTCTTTGCCGAGCATACCACCGGCGAGTTGATTGCACTTAAATATATGGGCACGGATATCCAGAAACGAGCGATACTAGCCGTGACCGTCGGCTCCGCGCGTAAAGCTTTACAAACGCTGGATTTACTCACAGATCTCCATGACCTTTCCTCAAAGCAAATCGGCTTACGCTATGGACGGCTGCTTAAATCGAACATCTCGTTAGTGAGCGCCAAAGACGCCGTGCATCCCTATCTATACAATGAGACGGATACGACCGGCGAGATAGAGATCGCTCCAACGTCTGCCACCGATCTAACGCATATGGCGCCGCGCCGGGGTTGGATACCGTGGCGCGTCTCGATCGTCGACATCATCAAGAAAGTGACCATCTTCGTCGGCGGCGCCGTGATCGTCGTAATCCCTTCAGTCGCAAACGCTATCAATTCCAGGAATACCTTACACGATTTTGGCGAATCGCGCATAGCGTCCTTGTATCATGACGGCTCAAGCGCGATCGAGGCCGTACTTGTAGCTAGTGTGATTTTTTTGCCGTTTGCGCTGGGGAGCCGTTATTTGAGGAGTTTGAGGAATTCCGCTGGGGTGAATATCCGGATGCCGCGATATGGATCGAGGCAGAGTAAGTCCTTGTCTCCTGTGACGACGCAATCAGCTTTGCCTTCCAGCGCGCATTCCAGCACCGCGTTGTCTTTAGCATCGCGGCAATCGGAGACGTTTAGCGATGGGTTGACGAATTTCACTTTCGCCTCTAGGAATCCGCCGACTTCATCGATGTCGAAGGCGGATAGCTCGAATTTGGGTTCCGCCAGCACCGATAGCAGTTCCTTGGCCAGATCGTCGGATGAAATCGCCGCGATGCGTCCATTATCCACGGCTTTGAGTATCCTTAGGCAGTTTTTACTTCCCGTTAAGGCGCTGACAAAGACGTTGGCGTCAAGGACGGCAACGGTCATGGTATGCCTGCCGGGATCGCTCAACGATCTGTTCGATCTGTTTGCGCGTCAAATGTTGACGGCGGACAGCGCCGCGCAATTTAGTCGCAACCCGCATCAGGCCCTTCCAGCCGAATCTTCCAGTTTCCTCGTCAAGCCAGCGGACCAGATGAAGCTTGTCAGTCAAGGGCAGTCGCTGGATGATCCTTTCAGCCTGCGCGAGACGTTGTCCGGCAACGGAAGCATGGCTGTGCATCATCATGTTAATTATAACAGCAAAGCATTGGAATTTGAAGCTACGCCGTCAAAAAAATCCAGCGATGGGCCGGCCATGACTATCACGGGAAGGGGGATCGACCAAGAACAACACGAGCGCATCATCAACCCCATCATCGCCGAGGCGTTCACCGAGGATCGGGTAAAACACATCACACGCGATGACCTGAAGTATCAGTTCTTCGATCCCGAGGGTGATTATCGCGAGAACGGGACGGAGATCTTCCTGATCGAGACGAGTCCCGGAGAGATCAAGCAATTGGCCAAGCGCGTCGGCCTGCGCTCGCCGCATGATATCGTGGCGCACGCGGGCCGCGACCGCAACCGGGTTTATTATTTCGCGCATCACGTCTTCACCCTTGAGCAGTTCACGCCGCCGCAGCGCGCCGAGATCGCCAAGCACGAACTCCTGCACTTGAAGCAACCCTTGTTATCCGAAGCGTCAGTCATGTCCATGGCGCCCTTGCCCGTTTTAGGTCTCTGGAAACGTTTCAAATCCATGATCAATTTTTATATCGCTGATTACACGGTCAATGCCCAGACGCGGCGTTGGTTCTGGGCGCACATGGGCCAGATGGTGTTGACGTTGACCGGCATCAGTTTTTATGTCACAGCGCTGCCATTTTTCGTCTTGGCGGCTACTGACGGCGACAAAGCGGTGGTCAGCTACGCCCGTTCAGCGCATTGGGCGGCCATGCTCATTTTTTCACTCTTTTCCGGTCTCATCGTCGATCGCCTGGCAACGGAGAAGAGTATCTATCTGCCCAATATCGCGCGCGCGGGCATCGTCATCGCGATCCCCATCCTTTACATCGTTTTTGGATTCTGGAGCGTCCCGGTGTTCTTGGGTCTGGTGGCGGCACAGACGATCTTCCATAACATCAACGTCGTCGGCTTACAGAAAGCTGACCGGTTGTTCATCAAATACATGTCCATGGGCAACGGTCATGTCAGGAATCACCTAATCACCGGGAAATCGATGATCCAGCGTTTCGCCTGGATATTCGGCGCCATGCTGTCAGGTCTGGGTATTGGTTACGGCAGTGATTATTTTGGTGATAAAGCCAAGGGCGCGGGTATAGCCGGGTACGGTTCGTACGCCATATTCCTGGTCGTGGCCGCCTCTTTAGCCGCCATGTTCATGAAGGTGCCAAGCGCCTCCTCGGTTGAATGGAAGCCGAAGAGTCCGTTGGAAATCAGCGCGAGTGATTCACAGCAAAGTAATGTTGCCAGTGACGCTCAACGCGCAAAACAGGATTCTACTCCCGATACCATGAAGACCGATGTGAGTCGATGGTCCAAGCTTAAGGATAAATTCAACGAGGTCGGCAAGGGA
>JBBTGF010000220.1:4820-6257 GCA_038041525.1 Elusimicrobiota bacterium
CAAGGGATTCAGCCTGATATTCAGCAATAAATTCTTGCGCCGACGCGTCATTATGAACGCGATCGCGAGCTTCTTCGCGGGCGATGGCTTAAACAGCGTGTTCTTACCTATCTATGTGACGATGATCATGGGCAAAGACGCCAAAGCGTTCGGGATCATCACCTTCGCCGAGGGCCTAGGTTCGATTCTGGCTACGTTATTCATGTTCCGTTGGGGTAAGACACTCAAGAACAGGCCGATATTCATGTTATCCATGGCTGGAAATCTTTGCTTCTGGGGATTGCTGGCGTTTGGCGGGGGGATTGCGGGGCTTTCATCGACCGCGTTAGTGGCTGGCGTCTTCTTCGTTATGAGTTTGCTAGGCGCTCCGGCGGGTTTCCGCATCGCTGATTCCGAGCAAAAGATCATCGAGTCAAGCGTTCCCGAGGAGGATCTAGGCAAGGTCGCATCCGCAGAGAACGTCATCCATCTTGGGGTATTGCTGTTGGGCGTCTTGGCCATGGGCTCGATGCTTGCTTATGCTAGCGCCACGACCGCTCTTGTGGCAGTTTGCATCTCTTTCACCGGTCTGGCTACCCTCGAATTTTTCGCCCCTAGGATCCTAGGGTTGCAGGATGAGCCGAAACAGATTTCGTTACGTGAATTCATATCCGGGATTTTCATCTCTAAATCCAAAGACACGTCAGAGAGCGCCGTGACGCGTGACAGCGTCCCCGATCTTAGTGAGGACAACAAGTCGATCTATTATCAGCGTATGAACATGGCGGCGGATGACAAGGCGAGGATATTGCCTTATATCCGCGGTCCCACGATACTCGATGTCGGTTCGGGATCCGGTAGCCTCTTGCTCAAATTGGAAGAAATGAAACGTAACGGGTCAGACATCAGTCGTATCATCTCCATCGACAAGGATCGGGATGCGGTCGCGGCGCTCAAAGAGTTGAAAATATCCAAGGGTTATTCATTCGAACCAGCGGTGGCGGACGCCTCCGATATCACTAAAGTGCTCAAAGAACGCGACATCGCGGCGGTAGACACGGTGATATTTAGTTCAGTCCTGCACGAAGTGTACAGTTATGCCGATGCCGGCAACGTGCAAGGGCGCATGCGTGCGGTGCGCGCCGCGATCAAACAGGCGTTCAATAACCTGGCTCCCGGCGGCAGGCTCATCATCCGCGACGGCGTCGCCCCTGAAGACGCGCCCCAAGTCCAGTCGGTCTTGCTTAAAGGCAAAGAGGATATCGATCTGTTTAAAAAATACGCGCGCGAATTCTCACTCAAGCCATCGAATTTTAAACTGCTCAAAGAAGACCCGCAGAGTGAAGAGGTCTTGATCGAAACCAACCGGCGCGACGCCATGGAGATGCTCTATACCATCAACTGGGCTAAAGAAAGTTTCCCTCGGGAAGTCCGTGAGCTTTACGGGATCATGACGCG
>JBBTGF010000221.1:0-5225 GCA_038041525.1 Elusimicrobiota bacterium
TTGATGGAAGAATATGCGACCATGCGCTTGATGTCCTTCTGCGCCATGGCTGCCAGAGCGCCATAGATGATATTGATGAAGGCGATGATGACTAAAGGCAGCAGGAAGTATTGCGTCGCTTGCGGGAACATCGGGAAATTGACGCGCAGCAGTCCATATCCGCCCATTTTTAGCAGGACGCCCGCCAAGATGACGCTGACCGCGGTCGGCGCCTCGACGTGAGCCAAAGGCAGCCAGGTATGGAATGGGAACAGGGGTATCTTGATGGCAAAACCGACATAGAAGCCCAAGAACACCAGCGCCTGGAACGCAAGTCCGGCAGCGATGAACCGGTCACGCTGCGCTGTCAGCTCAAGGATGTTCAAGGTGTGCGGATCGCTGGCGAAATAGACCGCGATGATAGCCAACAGCATGAAAACGCTGCCAAAAAGCGTATACAGGAAGAATTTGATCGCTGCGTACTCTTTCTTAGGCCCGCCCCATACGCCGATGAGGAAGTACATGGGTACTAAAGTCAGCTCCCAGAACATATAGAACAGGAAGAAATCCAAAGAGACGAAGACGCCGAGCATGCCGACTTCCAGCAGCAAGAACCAGAACCAATACTCTTTGACCCGCTTATCGATACCCATACTGGCGATAAGGGACAAGAAGCTCAAGACGGTGGTCAAGATCAACAAAGGCACGGAAAGCCCGTCGACGCCCATGAAATAATGCACGTTGAACGCGCCGATCCAAAGCGTCTTTTCAACGAATTGGATGTCGGCCACGCCGCTGTTGAAATGGGCAAGCAGATAGAACGACACCAGCATGGAAAGTCCGGAGAATAGCAACCCCGTCCTTTGTATGAGACGCGTGTCATCCTTAGGCAAGCACAGGATGATCAAGGCTCCCAGCAACGGCAGAAATGTTATCAATGTCAACAACGGCATAAGACCTCCAATCAAGGATAAAATCTCAACGTCAGGATGAATCCGACCCCGAGCACGACATAGAGCAGATAGTTCTGCGCCAAGCCTGTGACTGTCGAACGGGCCAGAGCGCCTGCCAGCAACGCGAACTTGCCCTGCAAGTCCACGAGCGGGTCTACGAGGTTGTCGTCGATCCAGGCGCTCAAGCGCGCCCACCAGACCGTCAGCGCCCCGAAGCAATCGATGAACATCTGATCGAACACCTCGAAATCGAACCAGGCGACGGCAACGGCGAGCTTGTCGGAGAGGCGCACTAAAAACAACCAGAAATGGTCGAAACCAAGGCGCGCATAGAGTGCATGCCATACGGGATTGAGAACCATGTAAAGCTTCTCATGACTGACGATCTTGCTCTTGTAAACCGCCCACGCCGACCCCATGCCGGTGAAAGCGATCGCGCTGGTCATCAAAGCCACAGTCAAGGTCGTCATGTGCGAACCAGACTCATGTACAAGCCTGCCCGGGACTAATCGTTCGAAAAGATGGCCCAGCGTCATGCCGGCGCCCAAGAACACGGCGAAGACGCTCAAGATGACCAGGGGTACCGTCATCGTAGCGCCCGATTCATGCGCATGCGCGTAGCTATGCTTGTCGCGGTTCTCGCCCAAGAAGACCAGCACCAGCACGCGCATCATATAGAATGCCGTAAGCCCGGAAGTGATGGAAAGTGTCACAGCCACAGGCAGGTTCCCGGCCGCGAAAGCCGCATGGATGATTTCATCTTTTGAGAAGAATCCGGACAACGGGAACACGCCGCAAAGGGCGAACACGCCGATGGCGAACGTGGCGAAGGTGATGGGCATCTTGGCCGACAAGGCTCCCATCTTCCAGATATCGTTGGTATGCACGGCATGGATGACGGAGCCCGCGCCCAAGAAAAGCAAAGCCTTGAACATCGCGTGTGTGGTCAAATGGAAGATACCCACCTCGGGACCGCCGACCGCCAAACCCGCCATCATGTAACCGAGCTGTGAGATGGTCGAGAACGCAAGGACTCTCTTGATGTCTTCAGGGACCATGCCCATGAGCGCTGCCAGTATCGCGGTTGCGGCGCCAAAACCGGCGACCACGGCCAGCGCGGTATGACTCGCTTCGAAGATGAAGAACACCCTGGCTACCAGAAATATACCCGCCGCGACCATAGTGGCCGCGTGGATGAGGGCCGAGACCGGGGTCGGGCCTTCCATCGCATCGGGAAGCCAGACAAAAAGCGGGACCTGCGCCGATTTGCCCATGGCGCCGATGAACAGCAGGATGGCAACGGTAGTCAAGACCCCTAACGGGATGAAACCGGCTTTGACCATGTCCTCAAGGTGCGCCACGGAAAAAGTGCCTGACGCCGAAAAGATGACGAAGAGCCCCAGCAGGAACCCCAGGTCGCCTAACTTTGTGGTGATGAACGCCTTCTTACCCGCCTGCGCGGCCTCCGGTTTCTCGAAATAAAAACCGATGAGAAAATAGGAACAGAGTCCGACGAGTTCCCAACATGCGAAGATGACTAAGAGATTATCTGCGATGACGAGTCCTAGCATCGATGCGGTGAACAGGGACAGGAACGCGTAATAACGCGTGAACCTCGGCTCATCGTGCATATAACCGAGCGAATAGACTTGCACGAGCAAGGAGACCAAGGTGATGACGAAAAGCATGACGATCGAGAGCCCATCGACATAGACCCCCATCGGTACTTCGAACATGCCAAAACGTATCCAAGGGAAGTTCCAGGCGTAAGGCAGATGCAAAGTCTGCATCAAGGCCATCACCAGCAGCGCGGTACTGGCGGCCAAACAGATGCCCATACCGACGATGCCGATAGAAGCGCCGCGACAAGGCAACTTACCGCCTAAGAACAAGATCGCCGGGAAAGCCAGCACGGGTATGACGAAGATACCGGGGGTCAACGCAAGCAATAGTTCACCCATATCTCATCCCCTCAATAGATTGAAGCGCTCGACGAAGACATTGTCGAATTTCCTATAGATAGCCAGGACCAGCGCCAAGCCGACAACCACCTCGGCAGTTGCGACAGTCATAGCGAAGAGCGCCAAGACTTGTCCGACCGCGTCGGCGGGGTGCATGATGCGGTTGACGGCCACCAGGTTCACGTTGGCCGCATTGAACATCAGCTCAATAGACATCAGCACGGTAATGATGTTGCGTCGGCTGATCGCCCCGAACACTCCGATGACGAAAAGCAGGCTTGAAAAGATGAAGATATATGACAAGGGGATCATTTGCGTTCCTCTTTATCGACTGCGAGACTCCTCGCCAAGATGACAGCGCCGACTAATGACGCCAGAAGCATCACGCCTAGTATCTCGACGCCGAGGGCGTAGGGTCCCATCAGCAAAGCGGATATCTCCGCCGTCGTAGCCGAAGGCGAGGCTGTCAGAAAACCCCATGCCGACTTCGCAGACCATAATATCGATCCGAGCATGACGAAAACGGCTAAGGACACGAGCGCGGCCGCCGGCGCTGTCGCATTGAAAGGCTTGGCGGTGAGTTCGACCCGGCGACCGGCCAGGAGCACGGCGAACAAGAAGATGACGGCGATCGCGGTGACATAAATCAGGATCTGCGCGGCAAAGACGAAATCGGCTCCTAATAAAGCATAGAGACCGGCGACCATGGTCAGGCAGAATCCCAGGCAAAGCGCTCCATAGACCACGTTACGCATCAGTACCAGGCCCAATGCCGCCGCAATCGACAACGAGGATAAGACAAAGAACGCGATCAATCGTAAATCCATACAATCAGCGCCGGACCGGCTCCTCCTCCATGGGTATCTGCGTACCCTCGGGCAACTTATAAGACGCGCTGGCAGGATCCCAATATGTGCCTATCCAAGGATCCTTGGGCTGCCAGCAGCGCACCATCTCATGCCTGGAAAAAAAGACCGCCTCGTAGTCAAGGGAATGCCAGATGGATTTAGCTTTAGTCGGACAACTTTCCTCGCATAAACGGCAGAAATTACATTTCCCAAAGTCGATCGAATACCACTTCGTCTTGGCGATCTTCTTGCCCTGTTCGTTGGTCTGGTTCTCAAGCGCGATACAAGCTGAAGGGCATGCTTTGACGCAGAGATTGCAACCGATGCAGGTCTCCGCATCGAAGAGCAACATGCCACGATAACGCTCATAGGGTTTGAGCTTCTGGCTCGGATAGCTGACCGTGACCGAGGGCTTGAGCATAGTCTTAAACGTAATGGCCAATCCCTTGAGGATACCGGCAGACGCAGTGTAGATGTCGAAAAAATATCTCATCGGAAATAAAGATAGGGGATCAGGAACAAGATGTTAGCGAAGCTCCACGGGACCAGGAATTTCCAATTGAAATCCATCAAGCGATCGACCCTGAATCGCGGGAATGTCCAACGGAACCACAGGAAGCAGAATAAGAAGAACAATGTCTTGGCGATGAACCAGATCCAGCTCGGTATGAATGTCAGCGCGGCCCACGGAGCCAGGCCGCCGCCAAAAAAGAAAGTCGCCACTAGCGCGCTAGCCAGCAACGCATACGCGTATTCCGTCAGGAAGAACATGGACCATTTCATGCCGGAGTACTCGGTATGGAAACCCGCGACCAGTTCCGATTCGGCTTCAGGGATGTCGAAGGGCGTGCGATTAGTCTCAGCGATACTCGCGATCAAAAAGATCAGGAATGCGATCTGGCCGACGACCGGATAAAAGATGAACCAGCGTGGCACGATACCGAACCAATGCCCTTGCTGTGCGGCGACGATCTTGGTCAATGAAAGACTCCCCGTCAAAGCGATCACCGGTACTAAGCTAAACGCCCTTGGCAGCTCATAGGAGACCAGCTGGGCCGCTGAACGCAGGGCGCCCAGCAGTGAATATTTATTCGCGCTTGACCAGCCCGCCAGCACGATGCCCAGCACCGTGATCCCCGAGAAGGCCAGGACGTAAAGGGTACCGATATCCAATTCAGCCGCGGCAAGCTCGCTACCGAACGGTACGGGAGCAAAACAGATGAGCACAGGGATGAAGACCAAAGCGGGACCAAGCACGTGCAAGAAAGCGTCTCTGGCTGCTGGCGCGGCATCTTCCTTCAATAGCAATTTAAGTCCATCGGCGACCGTCTGGAGCCAGCCATGCCAGCCGCCAACGCGCATAGGGCCTAGACGGGATTGCATATGCGCCGATATCTTGCGTTCCCACCAAACGGCGAAAAGACCGTTGAAAAGGATGATGTGTAAAACCAGGATAGCTTTAAGCAATATCCACACGCCTTGCA
>JBBTGF010000222.1:0-1961 GCA_038041525.1 Elusimicrobiota bacterium
TTATAGTGTTTTGTCGCTTTACACCTTAGTTTCTCATTGCCTTGAAAAATATGCCATGCAAGGTCGACAGGATGCTCTACGTAGTTGGTTTATTCAGTTTGAAATTAATCGCGCAAGTCAAGAGAGGCTATCTACCGATAAATGCGACCCGGAATTGCTCGCTTATAGAGAGCGCACAAGTCACAGCACTGACGCTCAGGATTCCATTCAATGGCGGCATGAGTTTTTACTCCGTAAATTCTTTGAGGCTGTTCCGAACATAGAGCCTAAGGATAGTCAACGTTTGTTTTCACACGAACAGCGTTTAGCTATCTTTCGACGGGACGCTGGCATCTGTCAGCTTCGCCTCAAATGCGATGCGGTTAAATGCGAATGGGACGCCTGGGAGGCCGATCATATTATTGCGTGGTCCAAGGGCGGCAAGACTACCGTTGAGAATGGTCAGATTGCCTGTCCTGAATGCAACTCGTCTAAAGGGGCAGAGAAATGAAAAGTTCAGATTTCCGGGGATAGTTGCTTAGGTTCGAGTGACGCTCATTATGATTCGTGTCTGCTATCGCTAGGGAATTCTCGGGATGCCCTACGTAATTTTATGAGTAGAGAAACTTCTGGCGTTTAGCGCTGGTTTGAGGATACCGTACCATTATTTCATGACTTCCCAGTGACCGCCCTTGTCCGGGCCGATCCTTTTGAGGATACCTTTTGATCTGAGCTTGGCAAGGTTTTCCTGGATCTTTCTTGGAGAGATACCCACCTTTTTGGCCAACTCCCTGGCGGATATCCTTGCCGATACGCGAATGAGCTCCATAATACGTTTTTGATTTTCAGTAAACTTTTCTACGACCTTTTCTACGACCTTTTCTACGACCCTCCCTGACCCCTTGAGCGAGTATTCCGGAGACCTATAGAAAATCGTGCGGAAAAACCCGTTGTTTTCGAAGTCGGGATCCTTTAGGCCTGCCGCAGCCAAGAATTTACGCATCCGCCCGATGCCTGTCCCGGCGCGCTCGACCTTATGGAGCCGAGAGAAAAGATCTGCTATCAATTCATTGCGTCTGATTGAAATGCCCTTGCCAAAGTTTTTCGGTCCTAACCCTTGCGGTAGTCCTCCGGGATTCGTGATCTCGACCCGGTCGTCAAAGATATCTATGCCGACCTGTGTGCCGGCAATACTATAGTCCCTGTGCATGAGAGCGTTGACCACGGCTTCGCGCAGAGCCTCGAAGGGTATCTCATAGATATCGTGACGGTCGACGCCCCTGATCTCACTGCGGACATTGAGATGCCGTTCGAGGAATGAGATGGCTTGATTGAACTGTGTCAGCAGATCATCTCGAACGTCAAGGCGGTCGTAGATATGCACCCTATCCGTACCTTTGAAAGCGATGATCGACATCTGTGTCTGGCGGAGGTATTTTTGGGGATTTTTGGCGAAAAAAAGTATCCCCGCGTTGGTGACTTGGGTTTCATCGGCAACCTTCAGGCTTCGCAGAAAATCAACCGCCGCCGTCTTGCCAATGGAGACACCCGCTTCCTTGGCGAAGGCAAGGACTTTAGATCGAGAGATGTCCTCAAATGAAAATCCCTTGATGGTATGTTCCTCGAACGGCATGGGATCGTTCTCGCGAAACATAAGTCGGATTTCCTCGTGACTCATTTTTTGCGTGTTTCCGTTGAGCCGCCTGAAATAGCCGGAACCACAGCTGTAAGCTTTTTCGGTTCCCTCGTGCACCTCCACCGCGATCACCGATCCCACCTGCGCCGCGTTCACTGAAATGCTTGGCTTGCAATGGCGCGCCAGGCTGTTGATCCTTCCCTTTAGATCGTTAGTCAGCTTTTCTCCGGCGACTGTTCCGTCATCGCGAACGCCCAGAAGGAGCGTTCCGCCTCTCGTATTGGCAAAAGCCACAAGGTCTTCATCTATCTTGGATGTGTATTTCTCTTTGAACTCTATGGTGAGC
>JBBTGF010000223.1:0-2543 GCA_038041525.1 Elusimicrobiota bacterium
GTCGTTGTTAGGCGTGACGATGCGTCCCGAGGAGCCGTTGAACTCGAACTCCGCCACGGGCGCGTAAAGCCATCTGGGCAGATTAAGGATGCCCAGTACCAGACCCAGCAAATGGACGAATTTAGTTTTCATAACATCCTCCTACTCATCTCGCTATCACGACCGTCCCGTTATAGACGGTCCCTCCCGCTTCGATCTGATAAATATAGACACCACTGCTCATCGTGTTAGCGGAACCGCTTTTGCCATCCCACATCAGTGAGTTATCTTCTGGTCCGGCGGCAAGGTTGGCGACATAGGCGCCGTTTAAGTCGAAGATCTTGCCGGTTACTGCCGCATCCTCGGGATTCTCGAAGCGCCAGATGACGGCATCGTTCCAGCCGTCATTATTGGGGGTGAAGATCTTGTGCGACTGTCCCGAGGCGTCAAATTTGAAATGATCCGCGCGGCCCACTTTGCGCAATTGGTAATGTCCGAAATGCATGGTGGTGACGCTGACGGTCTGTTGTTGCGTGTCCACGCGTCCGCCCAGTTTGACCCATTTGACGCCATCGAACCAATAGAGTCCGAGATTTTCTGCAGCGTCGCCCGCGTTGATGGCACCGTCGTTGACCATAGGCGCGGCGTTTGCAGAGAGCGCGCCGCGAGCGACCTGGCCTGCGGCAACGCTATAATGCATGATGATCTGTGCTTGTTCTTGCGGCAGGATGAATGTCGTCAGGGGCTGCCTGCTATCGGCCGGCATGACGCTGAACTCGATCGAGCGGTAGACGAGGCCATTGGTCTCGGCAGGCTTATCCGCGATCTCGATGTCGAGGTTTTGTCCGTAGGAGTTGAGGTTTCCCGCCAGGGTCGCAGCTGGTAGAGAGACCGAATCTTTGGTCTGGTCGTCGCGTGCATGGATGAGCTTATTAGAGCCGAGTATCAGAGAGTCATCGGCTTCATTACTGGAAGCGTCGATGGCGCGGACTTTGTAATAGTAGAGGGTGCCCATAGTCAGGTCGGTATACGAAGTCTGGGTCACGGGTGTCGAGGTGCGCAGGTCGAACTGGGTACCGATAGCCGAGGAGCGGTAGATGTTGTATCCCGCGAGAGTCTCCGTCGAGCCATCGATATCACGAGTCACCGCGCTCCAGAATAATGTAAAGGAGTTATTGTCAGGACTCGCCTCGCCATAGAGTCCGTGCGAGCGTTGCGGTTTGACGCGGTCTTGGGATGGCAGCGTTCTTGTAGATATCGTGTTCGAATAGGCCGAGGGGATGTCGTCGGTGTTGAAAGAGCGGATGCGGAAAGAATACGGTGTGTCCGGGGTCAGACCGGTGACAGTTAGCGTCGTTGTGCTTAGGCTGCCGATCTCGCTATAGTTAAAGCCGTCGATCGACCTCTCTGCCTTGAAAAGCGTGTTCGGGGGGTTGCTATTGTTGTCCCATGCCAGGGTCAGACTCGTATCCGACAGCGATGTGAATATCAGGTTCGCCGCTGGGTTGGCCAGTGTCGATCGGAGGGTGGTTGGTGACGCCATGCCTTCGCCTTGTTCATCGAATAGCTTGAGTATCCGGGATGTAGTGGTATTAGCTGACAGACCCGTTTCGATCCAGCTTGCCGACCCCGCAGGCAGAGTCTTGAGAGGGGAACCGCCCGTGGATGAATAGATCCTGTAACCGCTGATATTATCGATCTCATCCCATGTCCAGAGGATCCTTGATTCGTTGACCGCAGTCCCGCTAAGTACGAAGGTCGAGGAAGAAGCCCCTCTCCAAGATGTCGCTGTACTTTCCTGACCGGCCAAGTCGATAGCTGTCAGGCGGTAGAAATGAGTAGGCGCCGGTGACAATGAAGCATCGATATATCGTGTCGAAGTAACAAGCGTATAGCTTTGCGCATCAGGAGGGTTGGCAGTCGAGCGGTAGACGCGGTAGCCGGCGATATCGCCTTCAGGGTTTGTTGACCAAGTCAGTTTGATCGAGCCGATCCATGGAGTTACAGCGAAACCCGTCGGCGTGGTTGGAGGTAGGTCGCGTGCCTTGGCGCTGTTATCAAGATTGATGCGGTTGGAGCCTCCACGCAACCATCCAGACGGTAAGCCATCCGCATTGATCGCTTCTATGGCGAAATAATAAGTCGTGTTGTTGCGTAAACCTATCACAGACATAGTCGCCTGTGAGCCTGCGGTTTGTGGCGTTGGGATAACGCTTGCCGACACAGATGACAAGGGCGCTGCTGACGCAAAATCAGAGTCATTCTCGATGTTGTTTAGCGAGGAGACCTTGATTTGATAACTACTGGCAAGCCCTGAATTTCCATAAGCGCCAGGTTCGGTCCAAGTCAGTACGATTTCGCTATCAACAGCGCCTTGTGTCGCGGTCAGGTCGTTGATCATGCGTGGCATTAAGAAGTTGATGCTTTTGATGGAGATGGCCGCTTGAGCATGTTTATCAGCTGCCTGCAGGGTGAATTGCGCCGTGAAAAGCAGTATGCCTAGCATTAACAAGAAAACAAAGGGCGTACGGCCTAGGCCCGCGGGTTCCAATCGCAGGAGTCGT
>JBBTGF010000224.1:0-3618 GCA_038041525.1 Elusimicrobiota bacterium
CGCCAAGGTGCTTTTGACCGGCGACGTGCCTAATCCTATCGACCCGCCGCTGGGCTGTCGTTTCCATCCACGCTGCCGCTGGGTGAAGGAAAGCTGTAGAATGGGCACGATGTCTTGGGTCTGGTCGCAGCGTAAAGCAGAACATGGCGCGCTCTGTCCAGTGGCGCCTTTCGCCGCCAAAGCTTCCGAGGCTGCCATACATTTCAAAGAGAACTGAACTAGCGCAAAAACCGGAGGACTGATGCAACGTATCGCAAGCTTGACCGCGATGATACTGACTTTAGCCGTCTCGGCCCGCGCGGAAGTCTTCCCGCAAGTCAAAAATCCTGACACCTTCATCTATGTAACCATCAGCGACATCGACACCCTCGACCCGGCCTACGCCTACGACACGGGCAGTCACCTCATCCAATACCAGATCTACGAATCTTTGATCGGTTACAAGGGCTGGTCGTTGACCGAGTTCGAACCACGCCTGGCGACCAAGGTGCCTTCCGTGGCCAACGGCCTGGTCTCCACCGACGGCAAGACCTATACCTTCCCGATCCGCCAAGGCGTCAAGTTCCATGACGGCACGCCCATGACCTGCCAAGATGCGCGCTACTCGATACTACGCTTCATGATAAGCGACAGGAGCGGCGGGCCTTCGGCCATACTACTGGAACCCATCGCCGGGGTGCAATCCACACGCGATGACCAAGGCCGCGTCACGCTCGATTTCGCCGCCGCCGCCGCTCGCGTCACTTGCCAGGGGGAGAACCTTAAGATCACTTTGCCGAAACCCTACGGACCATTCCTGGGTATCGTGGCCCAATGGACACAGATCGTCTCACAGACCTGGGCCGCAGCGCATGGTGATTGGGACGGCACAGCGGCGACTTGGGAGGCCTTCAACAACCCCAAGAAAGAATCGAGCCCGTTCTTTGAAGGCGCCAACGGGACCGGCCCCTTCGCGCTCGAACGCTGGGACAAGCGCACTAAGACCAACATCCTCAAGCGCCACGACGCCTATTGGCGCGCTCCCGCGCGTCTGGCGCGCGTCATCGTACGCGGCGTCTCCGAATTCTCCACGCGTAAGCTCTTGTTAGAGAAAGGAGACGCGGATTATATCGAGGTCTCCCGGCAATTCGAACCCCAAGTGACCGGGGTGCCGGGGGTCGTCGTCAGCAACCACGCTTCCGCTTGGACTACGAGCATCAACCTCAATTTCAAGATACGGACCGCCGGTAACCCGTACATAGGCAGTGGCCGCTTAG
This sequence comes from Elusimicrobiota bacterium, assembly GCA_038041525.1. GTDB lineage: Bacteria > Elusimicrobiota > Elusimicrobia > JACQPE01 > JACQPE01 > JBBTGF01. The sequence continues at coordinate 1,257 of JBBTGF010000224.1, forward strand.
ACGGCAACGGCATCCCCTCTGATTTCTTCGCAGACCCCGACGTGCGCGCGGGTTTCGTGCTCTGCTACGACCAGAAACGCCACACGCAGGAGATCCTACGCGGCCAGGCCGAGCCCACGCGCGGCGTCATCCCGCCGGGATTCTTAGGCTACAACCCAAAACAACCCGTACCCACTCTCGACTTAACAACAGCCGAAGCGCATTTCAGGAAAGCCTTCGGCGGCCAGCTCTGGGAAAAAGGTTTCCGCATGATCTTCGCGTTCAACGAAGGCAACGACACCCGTCAGGCATTAGCCAACATGATCAAGAAGAACATCGAATCCTTGAACCCGAAGTTCCAGATCGACATCCGCCCCATGCTCTGGTCGACCTTCGTCAGCGACCAATCGGCGGAAAAACTGCCGCTGACCATCATCGGCTGGGTGGCGGATTTTCCGGACCCGCACAATTTCGCCTTCACCTATTGGCATTCCGAAGGCGCCTACGCCAGCCGTAACCATTACAAGAACCCGAAAGTCGACGAGCTGGTGACGCGCGCGCTCTTCGAGACCGACCCGCAAAAACGCAAAGCTCTCTACTACGAACTCACTAAGATAGGCTTCGCCGACAATGCCTACATCTACGGCGTCACCGCTAAAGACGTGATCGTGCATCGCGATTGGGTGAAAGGGTACAGAGCCAATCCGCTCGATCCTAAGACCCACTACTTCTACCCGATGTATAAATCACTCGACAAGACCAGCGCGCCAGCGTCCGGCGCAGGCAAATGACCGCCAGGCGTCTTCTCGTCAAACTGCTGTTTACGGCTGTCTGCCTGTATGGATACGACCTGCGCGCAGGCAACCCTAAGCTCTTCGTCGAACTCAAAAGCGGCGGCGACATCGAGAGCCTCGACCCCTCGTGGGCTTTCGACACCACTAGCGATGAAGCCATCATGAACATCTACGAACCGCTCATCTTCTACAAGGGCGCTTCTATCAAAGAACTCGAACCGATGCTCGCCACCAAAGTGCCTTCCGTGACTAACGGCCTGATTTCCGCCGACGGCAAGACCTATACCTTCCCGATCCGCCAAGGCGTCAAGTTCCATGACGGCGCCTTGTTGACCTGCGAAGACGCGCGCTATTCCATCCTGCGATTCATGATCACCGACAGGAGCGCGGGGCCCTCTTCGCTGTTGCTAGAACCCATCGCGGGCACACCCAGGACGCGCGACCCCGAAGGCAAGACCGTCTTAGACTTCGCCAACCTCGAACGCCGCGTGACCTGCCACGGCAATGGCTTGGTCATCACTTTACCCAAGCCCTATGGACCGTTCTTATCCATCATGGCGCAATGGAGCTATGTGCTGCCGAAAGCCTGGGCCATGAGCCACGGCGAATGGGACGGCACGGCCGCCACCTGGATGAAACACAACAACACGCTCAAAGAGACGTCCTATCTTTTCGACCACACCAACGGAACCGGGCCCTTCGAACTGGAACGTTGGGACAAGAGCGTCAAACAGATAACCCTCAAACGCTTCGCCGCCTACTGGCGCACGCCCGCGCGCTTGGAGCGCGTGGTCATCAAAGGTATCGCGGAATTCAATACCAGGAAATTACTCATCACCTCTGGCGACGCCGACCTCTTGGATGAGACGCAAGGACGGCAGTTCGAGGCACAGTTGATGAACATCCCCAAGGTCAAAGCCCTGGATTTCGCCTACTTGCGTAACGAAGCCTTCTTCTTCGTCTATGACTTGGACCCGGTGGCCAACGCCGCCATCTTCTCCGGTAAGCTCGACGGCGAAGGCATCCCCACGGATTTCTTCAAAGACGCGGACGTGCGCCGGGGCTTCGCCTACGCTTTCGACTACGATGCGTATATCAAGGAAGTGCTCAAAAGCAAGGCGTACTACGTGCGCGGCTGTATCCCCAAAGGCATGCTGGGTTACGCGCCCGGCTTGGCCCCATATGCGCTTGATTTCAAAAAAGCCGAGACGCATTTTAGGAAAGCCTGGGGGGGGAAGGTCTGGGAGAAAGGCTTCAAGCTCGCCATCTACCACGACACGGCCAATATCATGCGCCAAATGGCCTGCGAGATACTCAAAAAGAATCTTGAACGCATCAACCCCAAGTTCAAGGTCGAAGTCAGGTCGCTCATCTGGTCGACTTATCTAGCCAACGCCCGTAATTTCAAGATGCCGGTCTTCCAACTCGGCTGGACCGCGGATTTCGCCGACCCGCACAATTTCGCCTTCGCCTACCTGCACTCCGAAGGCAACTACCCGAAGCGTCAGCGCTTGGTCAACCCGGCTTGGGATAAGTTGGTCGACCAAGCCAACGCCGAGACCGACCCGGCCAAACGCGAGACGCTCTAC